>JBMZDK010000379.1:0-3457 GCA_049614265.1 Thiolinea sp. | reverse complement strand
CCGGCCCCCTAAAAGGCAGGCATGCCCGTTCTGACTAATCGCAGAACCACAGCAATACACCATGCACCGACAAACTATTTAATAGATTGTTTCATATTAAACATTCAATTTTATTAAATCAACAATCTCCACCATACTAAACCCATGATCTACTTCAGTCCGCACAAGGAGACTAACAATGAGTGAACATGGTAAATGCCCTTTCAGTGGAGCAAGCAGCAAACCCGCAGCCAGCGGCACTTCAAATCGTGACTGGTGGCCAAATCAGCTGAATATCAACATTCTGCATCAACATTCCTCGCTGTCCGACCCCATGGCAGAGGACTTCGATTACGCCGCAGCATTTAACAGCCTCGACCTTGATGCTGTTAAACAAGATCTGGTCGAGCTGATGACAGATTCACAGGATTGGTGGCCGGCGGATTACGGTCACTATGGCCCGCTGTTCATTCGCATGGCGTGGCACAGTGCCGGTACTTACCGGACTGCTGATGGGCGTGGCGGTGCCAATACCGGTAACCAGCGTTTTGCGCCACTCAACAGCTGGCCGGACAACGGTAATCTGGATAAGGCGCGCCTGCTGTTATGGCCGGTTAAACAGAAATACGGTAATAAGATTTCCTGGGCTGATCTGATGATTCTGGCCGGAAACTGTGCACTGGAATCCATGGGCTTTAAAACTTTTGGCTTTGGTGGGGGTCGCCGGGATATCTGGGGGCCGGAAGAAGATATTTACTGGGGGAAAGAACAGACCTGGTTAGGCGATGAACGTTATTCCGGTGATCGTGAGTTGGAAAACCCGCTGGCAGCAGTACAGATGGGGCTGATTTATGTGAATCCGGAAGGGCCAAACGGTAATCCTGACCCGGTGGCATCCGGTCGTGATATTCGCGAAACCTTCGCCCGTATGGCAATGAATGATGAAGAAACCGTGGCGCTGATTGCCGGTGGACACACTTTTGGTAAAGGACATGGTGCGGGTGATCCCAAGCAGGTTGGCCCGGCCCCGGAAGGTGCGCCAATCGAAGCACAGGGCCAGGGCTGGATCAACAGCATGGGCAGCGGCAAAGGCGTCGATACGATTACCAGTGGTATTGAAGGCGCGTGGACAATTGACCCCGTTAAATGGGACAACGGCTATTTTGATGTACTGTTTGGCTATGAGTGGGAGCTGACCAAAAGCCCGGCGGGTGCACACCAGTGGATTCCAAAAGATGGTGCCTTAGCTGATGCAGTACCGGATGCACACGACCCGGACAAACGGCATGCACCGATTATGACCACTGCTGATCTGGCATTACGGATGGATCCGGTATATGAGCCGATTGCACGCCGCTTTCATGAAAACCCGGAAGAGCTGGCAGAAACTTTTGCACGCGCATGGTTCAAACTCACTCACCGCGATATGGGGCCACGGGCACGCTACCTGGGTTCGGATGTACCGCAAGAAGAGCTGATCTGGCAGGATCCGGTACCGGCAGTGGATCACGAACTGATTGATGAGCAGGATGCTAACGCACTGAAAGCGAAGATTCTGGATTCCGGTTTATCAGTGGCACAGCTGGTATCAACAGCCTGGGCTTCAGCCTCAACCTTCCGGGGTTCAGACATGCGTGGCGGCGCTAATGGCGCACGGATTCGCCTGGCCCCACAAAAAGACTGGGCCGTGAATCAGCCGGAGCAGTTAGCAAGTGTTTTGGATACGCTGGATAGTATTCGCCGGGACTTTAATACGGAGCAAAACGGCGGCAAGGCCATTTCACTGGCAGATATGATTGTATTGGCCGGTAGCGCCGGTGTTGAACAGGCAGCACGCAATGGCGGCAATGACATTAGTGTGCCGTTCACACCGGGCCGGACAGATGCCACACAGGAGCAAACTGATGCAGAATCGTTTGATGTGCTGGAACCGGAGGCTGATGGCTTTCGTAACTACCAGAAGGCGAAATTCAGCGTCTCGACAGAAGAAATGCTGCTGGATCGGGCGCAATTGTTAACGCTGACTGCACCGGAAATGACGGTATTGGTTGGCGGGATGCGGGTGTTAAATACCAATGCCGACCAGTCACAGCATGGCGTATTCACCGATCAGCCGGAAGCACTGAGCAATGACTTCTTCGTTAATCTGCTGGATATGAGTACCACATGGCAGGCGAGTGATGACGATGATCAGGTGTTTGAAGGCCGCAACCGAACCAGCGGCGAACTGAAATGGACAGGCACCCGAGCCGATCTGATCTTTGGCTCCAACTCACAGCTCAGAGCATTGGCAGAGGTTTATGCTACGGCTGATGCATCAGCACGTTTTGTCAGTGATTTTGTGGCAGCATGGACGAAAGTGATGAATCTGGATCGTTTTGATCTGGCCTGATCATTGCCGGTAATCCGGTGACTTTGGCGGTGCTTCGTTTTATTCGCAGCACCGCCTTATTCTTTTCGCTAAAATGAGTGTAAAGCTGGTTATTGAAAAGGCTGGGCATGAACTCATCAGATACTTCAGACAATCACACGCTTTCCGTTATCGTTTGCAACTCCTGTCAATTGGTTACCGTGGCAAAGAAAGCCGGTAAACGCTGTTCAGGCTGCGGCGACACACTGCCGGAACCACTGGAATTACCTTCATTAACAGCAACACCGCGCTATGTGGGTACCCTGAGCATCCTGAAGCCCTTAGCCGATAAGGCAAATAACCGGATGGAAGCAACAGACATGGTGACCTTTCGCGACCACCCGACCACCACCGAAGCATTCCGTGGAGCCACAATATGCGGCTGGTGCAGCAGCCAATACACCGAACGCCCGCAAACACCCAATTGCCCAAACTGTGGTGGCTTACTGCCAAAACCACCCGGTATAGACCCCGGTTCGTTGCCGCCCGCCCCACCACGCCAGCTGCCCAAACAGTTTTCCTGGAATATTTTTGCCAAAAAGAACCTCGGACTTTGGATTGGGGTAGGATTAACCGGTGTCGGTATTCTGTTTCCACTGCTGTTACCGGTGGGCATCATCTGCGCTTACGCCAATCTGGCCGTCCCCTTACGACGACATAAATCACTGCGCAAAGGTAAAGAAACCATTGGTGTTATCTCCCGGGTGTCACGGTATGCCGATAAAACACCTCCAACAACTAAGAACCAGCCAACTGAAAGCACATTCAGCGTTATGTATGCGGTTAACTTCCGCTTTAAGGTAAATGGTGAACTGCTGGAAGGGATCAAGTACACCTACGATCCGGCAGTACAAAGCTACATGATTGGTGAGCCTATCTGGGTCGTATACTGTCCGGGATCAATCAAAGCATATGACCTGTGGCCGCCGCTGGCCTGAGCAGAACCAAGTGTGGGTCAAACAAATATTTGCCCTGAGATTTATGGCTTAGGGATGGCTCAGGTGTCACTGCCGTTCATATCCCACGGATATCCGTTCGAATTAGGCCCATCCAGGCAGATAATCATAT
>JBMZDK010000378.1:0-3475 GCA_049614265.1 Thiolinea sp. | reverse complement strand
CTGCTCGGAACATTCAGCATGTCATTATTAAATCGGGGCGTGGGTATTCGCAGTTGAGACAACGTGGTTTCGCACTAAATTTTTGCAGCTGGAAATATGCTAAGCTGAGTTAAGAGTCCCCGGCCATACACTATATGACCGGTGTGTAAATGCATAAAAATCTCTGAGAACTTTTGCATGCATGATTGCTTCTTATTCTTTATTTTTAGCAGAGCGCGTCAACACCTATGCAATACCGTAAAGAAATAGATGGCCTGCGGGCTATCGCTGTTGTTCCGGTCATCTTGTTCCATGCCGGTGTTACAGGCTTCAGCGGTGGCTTCGTTGGAGTCGATATCTTTTTTGTCATCTCCGGTTACCTGATTACCTCAATCATCAGCAATGAATTAGCTAACGGTACCTTTACCATTGCCGGTTTCTACGAGCGCCGTGCCCGCCGTATTTTGCCTGCATTGTTTTTTGTCATGCTGGCCTGCCTACCGTTTGCCTGGTGGTTATTGCTGCCACATGAGCTGGTTGCTTTCGGGCGCAGTATTATTGCAGTCGTGGTGTTTGCCTCGAATATTCTTTTCTGGCAGGAAAGTGATTATTTTGCGGCTGATTCTGAACTGATTCCTCTCTTACATACCTGGAGTCTGGCTGTTGAAGAACAGTATTATGTCCTGTTTCCTCTGCTATTAATGATTTGCTGGAAGCTGGGCATTCGCTGGCTATCTCTGATCATTGCAGTTATTGCAGCAATCAGTCTTGGTCTGGCTGAATGGGGCTGGCAGGATGACCCGGCTGGCAATTTCTATCTGCTACCCAGCCGCGCCTGGGAACTGATGGCCGGTGCCGGATGTGCCTTATACCTGCAACGCCACACCGTGCCGCAGGGACAATTAAGTCAGATATTCAGCTTATCCGGACTATTATTGATTATTGCCAGCATTATCTGGCTGGATGACAGCTTCCCCTTCCCCGGTGTTTACGCTATTCCATCCATTGCAGGCACTGCACTTATTATTCTGTTTGCACACCCTGAATCATGGGTTGGTCGTTTGCTCTCATTCCCGGCATTCGTTGGCCTAGGGCTGCTTTCTTATAGCGCTTATCTCTGGCATCAGCCCATGTTTGCCTTTGCCCGCCTGTATCTGGCGGATGAACCCGCTCTTCCCATAATGCTGGCCCTCGCTGTACTGGCTTTTATTCTGGCCTTTATCAGCTGGCGTTTTGTTGAAAAACCTTTTCGCAACCGACAGAACTTCAGCCGTAAACAAATATTTTCCATGTCACTGGTCGTTAGTATCGCTTTCATTTTATTGGCGATATCACTGGTCATTCTGGAAGGCATTCCCGACCGCTTCGCATAAAGTCGGGAACTCAGCGGAACAGGCTTGTGTCACACCTCAGGTATGTTAAAAATAAGTGTGTAATGCATTCCGGCAAAGGATTAACGGAATGCCAAATGGGGAAGTAATATGTTTAATCAATTGTTTTTAAAATCTTTTTTATCGCTGTCTATTGGGGCTACCTTTCTTGTTTCAGCGAATACTACTCAGGCAGATATCCGTGCTGACATGATGAAAGCAGCGGATAATAAAACCAGCGGTGAGTACGTACGGGCACGGTTTCTCAAACAAATGAAAAAGCCGTTTTCTGCCGGTAACAACCGGAAAAAAGCTCTGATCATTGGTGACAGTCATGCCCAGGATTTCTATAACGCAGTATTAGAAAACCGTGCTTTAGCAAACTACGAAATCACCACCCGTTATATTCCGACAGTCTGCCAAATGTATCTTGGCAATGAGGATATCAACCGCCTGCGTGAAGCTCGTCATCGCAATATCTGTGCAAAATCCGATAGCCTGGAACAGGCAAAGCCACAGATTGCAGAAGCTGATCTGATTATTCTGACCTCAAACTGGAAAGACTGGTCAGCACAGCGACTGCCGGAAAGTATCCGCAACCTTAGTCTCAAATCCAACCAAAAACTGGTTGTTATCGGTCGCAAAAGCTTCGGTAAACTCAATATCCGCAAATATCTGCGCATGCCGGAAAGTAAACTCCGGGGGCTACGCAACGATGTAGATGCTAAACAATCACAAATCAACACGATCATGCGCCGTAATTTACCGGCAAATATCTTTATCGATCAGCAAAAGCTGGTTTGTGGTGACGAACGTAGCTGTCCGTTATTTACTGATGATCTGCGCCTGATTACTTTCGATGGTGGTCATTTCACACCACAGGGCGCACAGCATGTAGGCAGAATTCTCTTCAACAGCCCGCAATTAAAAGGTCTGTAAAAAAACCAGGCCCAAGACAAGCAGACGAGTATATGAAACGCAGAAAAACCTGCCTGAACCGGCAGGTTTTTCCGTTAGCTCGAAGTCATAACAAGGAATTGTCCGGGTTTTACCCCTTACTCCTTACCAGATAAGCTTCTTTTCTTTATGAACACCATAATGGTGATGCCCATAATGTTTATGTTTCACATGGTGGTAGACTTCATGCGGGCCATGATCATTGTAGTGATGGCCGCAGGCATAGTGTTTATGGTTCTTAAAAAACACGCCAAACAAACTGCCATGGGCCTGAGCGGCACTTGCTGAAAACACTAACATCAGCGCACCGGCAAGCAAGGTAACTTTCTTTTTCATAACATCAACTCCCTGACTTAATGATAGTGGCCATAATGCGACGAATGGACATGCGAATGTCCGTGACGGTGATAACCGTGATTAAAAGCAGACTTCGCCACATAATTTGACTTCTGGGCCAGTCTTTTCGCTTTTTTCCGCAACTTCTGGGCCTTATGTTTCAGGTACACCGGATTATAACCATGGGCCTGTTTATAGCGGATCAGATCCTCTATCTTACTGGCCTTGTAGTTCAGTGAATTGGAAGTAGCACGCAAGTGATTCGCTTCATCAACGATATGTGAAAGGTGTCCGGCACTGACCTGAGTCATCATGCCAAATGCAATAACACCAGCCACCAGAGCGCGTGAAATTATTTTTTTCATAAATATAACACTCCATTTTTTTGGTTTGTAGTAAAGGCATAACTGCCTCACTATTAACCATAGGACACAGAAAAACAGAAGTGCAATTACATTATATATCAATGAATTATATGGATTTATCTGATAAAAACCCATGTTTGGACTGATAAGAATTTTAACCGACGGACGGCCAGTGAAATTTCTTATCTATGCCAATTATGTCAATCATTAATCTCACGCGCCTAATATTCACTTATGAGCCATTACTCACCAACCATGCGATTTGGCACGTCTGTTTTGCGCATGGTGATAAGAAACTTTCATCGCGTGCTGAGCCATCCGGTGCTGCCTGTGATGTCTGTGGGAACGGTGTTTATGATGGCGATGATAACCCCGGGCGACATGCCTTTTACCATGATGACGGACAGCATGAGCACGACGTTGATGTTTACGGTGATGCAGGCGATGAATAGCATGCCCAACGACCGG
>JBMZDK010000377.1:0-3495 GCA_049614265.1 Thiolinea sp. | reverse complement strand
TTGGCATCAGGCAGGTCAATTTCCGGCAAATCCACATCAACCTCTGGTAAGTCAACATCTGGCGCCTTTACTTTAGCGCCTGAAATTTCGGTACTCAAATCAGCTAAGTTAACCTCAGAAGCCTTTGCTTCAGGCACATCCATTTCAATATCAGGCAGGTCAATTTCCGGTAAATCCACCGCCTGAGTATGAACATTAACTTCAGGCAGCTCTATATCAGGAGCCGCCACATCAACTTCCGGTATACCAACTCCCGCAGCAATACCTGTTGGTGTTACATCAGAAAGATCAGCTTCAACTTCGGGAGTTTGCATACTGAAATCAGATAATTCCAGTCCGGCAATACGCGGCAGTTCGTCATCCAGTGTTCTTACCGGCTGCATCGGCTCCGGTTTACTAATCTCAGTGACCGGCTTATCCAGCCCTGGCACATCGAAATCGATCTCCGGCAAATCTACATCCGGCTCATTGACTTCAATATCGACTGAGGGTTTTGGAGTCACAGGCTTCGCCGCATCTATCGCAATTTTAGCCCCGGCCGCAGCCGTTGCCGTAGCTGCAATAGCTACACCGGTATCACTCATACTCAGACGGGACTTTCTTTCCACCGGCTCATCCGTTAAATCACCCGTCATGTTCAGGCGCGGTTTCCGTTCCGCCCCTGGCGAAGCTACCAGAATACCCGGTGCATCATAATCATCCTGTGATACCGCAGTGCTGCTGCCCGGTCGGCAGCAAATACGCTTCAAGACTTTGCCTATAATCAGGCCAAGTACAAAAGCCCCTAACAGCATCAGGCCCGTCTGAATTAAATAGGTCATCATTGCTTAATTACTCCTTACGCCCTGATTTTGAAAACAAACCCAATAACAACCCCAGTATGAATGCGAGCAGGAGCCAGACAAATAATTGTGAAAATAAATACATCATTTGATTTTCTCCTTACTCAGCAATTTTAATGTCAAACGAAATACGGCGGTTTTGTGCTTTGCCAGCAGCAGTGCTATTCGATGCTACCGGTTCAGCTTCACCAAAACCTTTTGCTGTCAATAACCTGCCGGGAACACCTTTCCCGATCAGGTATGCACGCACTGCATCAGCCCGGCGCTGGCTTAATTGCAGGTTATAACTTTTAGCGCCATCACTATCCGTATGCCCGCCAATAGCAACCTGTTTACCGCTTAGTGTGTTTTTACAATCCTGCACAATACCTGCCAGCTCATCTAATAACGCATTACTTTCATTACGAATATCAGCCTTGTTTACCCGAAAGAGAATATTCTTATCTTTCATCGCCGAATCGAGCTTTTCCTGACAGACTTTTGCCGCTGCTTCAGCTTTCTGCTCATCAGCATCATCAGGTTTAGTGTTATCTGTGGCTTCCTGCGTGGCATCCGTAGTTTGATCATCTGCAGCTCCCTGCGTAGCATCCGTAGTTTGATTATCTGCAGCATTGCCAGCAGCTTCATCGCTCACCGAAATATTGTTGACCAGTATCAACCCGGAATCTTTCAATGCTTCATTGCTTTTAGCCACCAATGCATTACGTGTCGCTTCGGAATCCACAGCAGCTTCCAGCTCCAGGGTACCTTCAGCAATTTTAGCTGTGCCATTTTCAGCTAATAATGTTTCAGCAATTTTTTGTGCGGAATCCAGCCAGCCAGCATCAGCATATTCCTCACTCACCTCGAGTTTATTATCGACATTATCAATACCAACCCGTTTCGCTGCAGCAGTGAATAAATCATCAGCCTGCTCCTGTGATGAGACTTTACCATTCAGAACAAATTTGCCATCAGCCAGCTGCATTTCAACTTCAGGCGGCAACAGGCGTTTCACTGAAATGTTATCCGTAACCTGGTCACCCAACAGGCGTTTTGCACGTAGAAGCATCGCTTGTTTCACGTCGTCTGACTTTACTTCACCGGCAATCTCAACACCTTGATCAGAAATATTCAGCGCAGCATCTTTATCCGGCACAATGCTTAATAATTCATCGGCAGATGCCAGCCATTCCGGTGTCGCCACACCTTCACCGACAATGAGCTGATTACTCACATTATCTTTACCAAATCGCTTTTCAGCTGCATTTACCAGGCCTTCGACTTCCTGTTGTGAGGGTAACGAGCCCTGCAAAATCATCTTGCCATCACGCAATGTCGCATTCAGTGTCGGCAGAATAATTGCGGGTTCTGTTGCAGCATTCTCTGTGGTCATCGTGACATCATCACCAAGACCGGCAAAATCAACTTTATTAACACCATCAACCGCAGCAGCAATTTTCAGCGCTTCTGCCTCATCACCTGCTGCAGGAGGTGCACCAGTCAGCAATACATCACGCCCACGGTGCTCAACATCTACATTAACCCAGTCAATATTCGCCTTAGTCAGCGCCTGACTGACCCGGTTAGTCAGGTCACTTTCAACCACTCCCTGGCGGAAATATGTCATGAGTAAAAACAGCAAAGGCAGACCAATAAGTGCCAGAAACCACCACCAAAAACCGGGTATATAACCGCAACACCAGGAGCGTTGTTTCGACATAATGCAAGATCCTTTTTTAAGTCTGGAACGGGGTTGTTTTAATTATAGACGAATCAAACCCTTGAAAGGTTTGAATCATGTGCAGAAGATTATCAGACGACGAACGGTTAAACAGCATGATAAAACTACGCTTTACGGACGAATATCAGCGGACACCTTTTATCAGGCAGAAACAGGATCCGCTTTACGTGTTGGCCAGCAAACTTCATTACCTTCTGCCGGGTCCGTCGGAATCAGCCGGGATAATAGCAGTGAACCTGCTGCAAGCACCGCACCACTGATAAATACCAATGCCGGTGATATCAACCACAACACACCATACAAAACCGGCAATACCACAGCAGCAATATGGCTAATGGTAAAAGAAACACCAGCAGTTGGGGCAATTTCAGTTGGATCAGCAATTTTCTGGAAATAAGTTTTCATCGCAATCGCCATTGAAAAAAACAGATGGTCAAGCACATATAACCCAACTGCAATCCAGGGATTTTCAACAAAAGCATAGGCCAGAAATACGACGATCAAACCAAGATATTCAACTGTTAAGGTCTTACGTTCCCCCCAGTGGCCAATTAGCTTGCCAATTTTGGGTGCGAAAATCATATTCAGCACCCCGTTCAGCAAAAACATTGCTGCAATTGCTGCAGCGTCAAAGCCGAATTTTTCCACCATCAGGAAACCGGCAAAGACCATAAAAATCTGCCGTCTGGCACCTGACATAAACACCAGAGCGTAATAAAGCCAATAGCGCCGCCGCAATACTATCGTCTTTTTCTGCTCAGCTTTTTGTGGAAAAACAGGAAACATAAACCAGCAAAACAAGGCCAGTAGAATTGTCGCACCTCCGCCCAGCATATAAACCACTGACATCGACAAACCAAAGACTTTAATCGTGATGTACACCAGCCCATACGCCACCAGCGATGCAAAGGAACCAACAGCGATAATTCG
>JBMZDK010000376.1:0-3502 GCA_049614265.1 Thiolinea sp. | reverse complement strand
GAGTAAAAGTTCGGTTCATCGCCATCTGCAAGCTTATAAACGCCGAAACCAGTATGCCGAATCGTATTTCTGGGAGACAGAGGAAGGTGGGGCATTTCTCCGGCGTTTGTGCTGTGCCACCCTCTATCTGTTCGGCCTGAAGCAGCATGTAGGGGCTGACCAGTTGAGTGAGTATTTCCGGCTTCTCCGTATCGATACCCATGTTGGGGTTTCGGGCAGCGCTCTGCGCCAGTGGGTACGTGAGCTGGAACAGCAGCTTACTGAATTTCAACAGGAACAGGAAGCATCTGCCCACTGCCCGGAACCTGAGCGCACGGTCGCCATGGATGAAACATTCTTCAGTCAGATGATGGTGCTGGTCATGATGGACTTACCCTCCCGGTATATTTTGTTGGAAGAACCGGCTGATGACCGGTGTTATGAGACCTGGAAAGCCCGTGCTTGCGGGCGGTTGGAAACACTGGGCCTGACGGTTCGCCATGCGGTGAGTGACCGGGCAAAAGCCCTGATTAAACTATCACTGACCGGTTTCCGGTGTCAGGCAGGTGCCGATTTATTTCATGCACAATATGACCTGAGTCGCTGGCTGTCATTACCTTTGGGGCGAGCCACCAAAACGCTGGCTGATTCACTGGAAAAAGCCCGTCAACAGTTAGTGAAGCACCCGAAAAAAGCGCAGTGCAATCCTGATGAGACTGTCCGTTTTGAAGCGGCGGTCAGACTCGCCGAACAAGCGCACCAGGATTGTCTGGATGCACAAACGGCTTATCGTCAACATCAGCAGGCCATCAGTGATATTGTCCACCCCTTCGATCCGGCTGGCGGTCTGGCACAGGATCAGGCCTCCGTGCTAACAGCACTACAGTGTGAATCACAGGCGATAGAAGCCCTGGCTGAAGAACGCCTGATCAGCGACCCTAAAGGGTATTTGAAGAAATTCAGAAAACAAATGGATGATCTGAGTCAGCATGTCGGTGTCTGGTGGCTGTGGATTAATACTTTGCTGGAAGACGGTGCCTCTGATCCAACACAGAATCACTGGGTGAAAAACCGGATGATGCCCGTGGTGTACTGGCATGACCGAATGGAACAGACCCGGAAAAAAGAGTCACGCCGACTATATCAGTCAGCCTGGAGAAAGGCGCTTCTGGCTTATCAGGATGATCCGCTGACGCAGCGTTTGCCTGAGGAGCAAATTCAACAATGGCGACAATGGTGTGAAAACAAAGTGCGGCACTTTCAGCGGACATCGTCTGCGGTGGAAGGCAGAAATGGTTGCCTGGCACAGCTCTACCATAATGGGCGTGGACTCACGCCAACACGGTTGAAAGCGCTGACAGTCATTCATAATTATGGCATTCGGCAGCCCGATGGTTCTACGCCAGCCAGCCGTTTATTCGGACAGGAATTTCCGGATCTCTTCGAGTGGCTACTGGCAGAAATGAAACCGCTTCCTTTACCCAGAAAGCGGCGGGGCAGAAAAATTTCTAACCCGCTGATTTGTAAGATGTGTCCCGCCTAAAGTTGGTGGCCAAAAGTTTTAATGTCCAAACGTCAACAGAGCCTAGGCAAGGCGCTGATATTTTCCCTGTAACCTTGTTTAAGACGATATTTTGGAACGGACTTGTTAGTACGGTATTTATAGCTTGGTCTTTTTTTAGTAACGAATGGGGTTTTAGCTTTAAAAGCTTTTCATGCCGCTGTAGCAAAAAGTAGATAGTAGAACTTCTTAACGTCAAGTATATTGTTCATTATAAAATATGTTACCCCAATCAATATAAGGGCTTATTGATGCGTGATGGAGTGAGGCACCCTCAATTATTATCTCTGGAAAAACGTCGGCAAACTTTGCAGGATAAGTTAATCGCTTTAGAAGAGCAGCTGGATCTTGAAACCCGCGTTGAAGAAAAAATGCGGACTGAACAATTAGCCTCTGAAACCAGGCTTAGCCTGCAGGCAGTTGATCAGGATTTTTTCATGCTCAAACAACAGGAATTAATGGCTGAAGCTGGTCGTTTAAAAAGAATTGGCTCACCGCATGAAGCTTTAACTGTCTGGCGTGAAATTCAGCTGAATAATCCTGACAATACCATGGCTCCGGCAGAGATCACTGTACTGGAAAAGCTAACCGAACAGCAGGATAAAGCCGCCAGGTTAATTAAACATCTGGCTGCAAGGATTCGCGATATTCGTCCAGTATTCAAGCACGTTGTATCCGCCTTGCGCCAGCCTGCTGACACTGCTGAGTATGAGGTGTTACTGGAGCAGACCGAGTTATTTTTGGATGATGTGCTGGATGTCGAGAGTTATGTGATGTGGTGGGAGGCCATTAGTGAAACGCCTAAACCACAAGCCTTGCAAATTATCGATATGGAGAGGATTGCCGGGCGGGTGCAACGTGGTGAGATGGTGTTGTTTCTGGGCAATGGTATTGCTTCGGCATACCTTGGTGATCATGTTGATGAGGGACGTTTGGTCAGCCAATTGGCTAAGCAAATCGGCTATGAGCATTTTAATGGAAGCCTGTCTTCTATTGCTGAATACTATCAATTACGGCCTGATTTTGGGCAAAACGAATTGCTCAAAACCGTACGTTCTCATTTAAATGGCCATGGCGATCAAATGATTTTGTATTCTGCCCTGGCGAAAGTGCAATCACCTCTGATTCTGATTTCTTCAGTCTACGACAATCGTTTGGAAGAAGCTTTTCAAATTGCCGGTAAGCCTTATGTTGAACTCGCCTCTATTGTGCAACGCAGTGAGGATTATGACATTGGTCATGTCCTGGTAACTTATTCTGATAATCATCAACCCTGCAAGGTCTATCCCGAAGAAGATTTATCAGGTATGCAATTTATCGAGAAAGGCTATTCGGTGATTTATAAAATTCGCGGTAATTGTAGCGAAATGAAGCCTAAGGTCATGGAAGAAGAATTAATGCAGCGTGATGCACTGACACTTTCGGAAAGTAGTTACTTTAGTTTTGCCCGTTACGCAGATCGTATTATTCCGGGGTATCTGGCCAAACAACTACGTAACCGTGGGTTTTTATTTGTGGGATATCAGGCCAGAGACTGGGAGGATCGCTTGTTGGCTGGTGCTCTGTTAGAGAAGAGAATCTCTCAGGAACCGTGTTATGTGTTGGGCGAAATGGATGAGCCAATGGAAATGGCATTTTGGAAGAGTAAGCAAGTTGAGCAGTATCCAATGAATATCCGGGATTTGGATCGGTGTTTGGTGGAGGTGGTGTCATGAGTGATTGGCGCGAACCGGTAAAGCCGGAAAATGAAGGGCCTTATCCGGGGCTACGTCCTTATCGGGAGGATGAGAGGGGGAAGTTTTTCGGGCGTGACACGGATACGGAAATTCTGCTTGATAAGGTGTTGACTAACCGCCTAACGCTATTGTTTGCAGCGAGTGGCGTAGGTAAAAGCTCGTTGTTACAGGCTGCCGTGATTCCGCATTTAAAGTTGAAGACGGGTGAGAATCTGGCGGTTGTGTA
>JBMZDK010000375.1:0-3503 GCA_049614265.1 Thiolinea sp. | reverse complement strand
CCGTTCCAGTCAGTTACCACCAGACCATCAAATCCCAGCTTTCCTTTTAATACCTCTGTAATCAGGTAGTAACTGCCGTGAAGCTTCTTGTTGTAGCTGCTGCCGTCATCAGCTGGCGGGCCATAATTCGTGTCCTGATGCCAGGAGTTAAACGAGGTCATCACCACCTGAGCACCGGCTTTCAGCGCGGAAAAATAGCCCGGCGCATGCAGGTTAATCAGCTGTTCTTCGGTGTAATGGTTCTGGCCCTGGTCAATACCTTTGAGCGTGCCGCCGTCGCCAATCCAGTGTTTGAGCGTTGCTAATACCTGGGTGTCAGTATGCAGGCCACTGCTGCCTTCCTGTAAGCCCTGTACTATTTTCCCTGCATAACGGTAGGTAATCGCCGGATCTTCTGAATAGCCTTCATAAGTACGTCCCCAGCGATCATTTCGGGGAACTGCGAGAGTGGGAGCGAATGTCCAGTCCAGCCCGGTGGCGGCCACTTCTTTTGCGGTTGCCTCTCCAATGCGGTAAACCAGATCCGGATCATTGGCAGCGCCCAGGCCAATATTATGGGGGAAAATGGTTGCGCCAAAGACATTGTTGTGGCCGTGCACCGCATCAGTTCCCCACATAAACGGTATTCTGAAACCCCTGTCGGCATAAGCTTCATCCAGAGCTTCCCAATAGCTGTCAGCAGTGGCTACCCAGTCTGCGGCAGTAGCCCGTTTATTATTGCCGGGCCATGTCCCGCCGCCGTTTAACAAAGAGCCAAGTTTGTATTGTTTCGCTTCTTCAGGAGTGACCTGACTCAGATTGGGTTGAATCATCTGGCCAATTTTCTCTTCCAGCGTCATCTGCGCCAGAATATCAGCCACTGCGATTTCAATCGTGTCATCGGGTGTTGTATCACGGTTGATGGCTGGCCAGCGGTCATAATAGCTCAGGCTGTGTGCAGCCTCAGTCGTGGTATCTGCACCGTATAGCGTTAAGGGGGCTAATACTGATGCAATAATAAGAGTTTGGGAGAAAAACTGTCTGGCGACATAAAGCCCGGGAGTTTTCATTGGGTTGTCCTGTCATTTAACACCCTGCTAAACCATGCTGGTAGCCTGGTGATTGTTTATATTTTTTATTAAAGTTTCTGACAACTTTGACACACGGACTTAGCTGATAACGTTTATGTGTTAACAGCTAAGGAATGATCCTGATTTTAATGGGGAGAGGAAGGCTCGTTGCTTAACAAGCCGTGTCTGTTGGTATTTTAGTGCGGGTTACTGTTGGTCGCTTATTGCTTAACCACGGCCAATAAAGGGCATGGTCGTTGCCATAACGGTCATAAACTGAACATTGGCTTCTAAAGGAAGGTCTGCCATGTGCAACACCGAATCGGCCACGTGTTGTACATTCATCACCGGCTCGGCTTTGATTGATAAATCCGCCTGTGGCACACCGGCTTTCATGCGTTCTGTCATATCAGATTCAGCGTTTCCGATATCAATCTGGCCACAGGCAATATTGTAAGGGCGGCCATCCAGAGAGATGGTGCGTGTCATACCGGTGATAGCATGTTTGGAAGAGGTATAAGGGGTTGAGCCGGGGCGGGGTACCGCTGCTGAAATCGAGCCGTTATTAATAATCCGTCCACCCTGTGGTGATTGTTTGCGCATTAGATTAAATGCTGCACGGGCACAAATAAATGCTCCGGTGAGATTGACATTAATCACCTTGATGAAATCTGTTACCGGGATGTCACCAATCGGTGCGGCGGGCACATTGTTTCCGGCGTTATTAAATAAAACATCCAGGCGTCCATGTGTGGCTTCGATTTGCTCAAACATCGCATCTACAGCGTCCGGATCAGTGATATCGCAGGCGATAGCTGAGGCGTTATCCTTACCAACCGTGGCCACGGTTGCTTCCAGAGTGTTTTGCTGCCGGCCGGTGACAATAACATGATAGCCATTGCTTCCCAGAGTTATTGCGCAGGCGCGGCCAATACCGGAGCCGCCGCCGGTAATCAAAGCGATTTTAGTCATGGTGTTTTCCTTTGGTTACTGTGAAAGTCGCATGAGCGATATACATCACATCTGCGGTCATCCTAATTCAGACAAAAGACAGAATCCAGTCCCGTACTTTTACAGCATTATCAGACAGTGCGCGTGATTTTGACCACACCAGATAAATCCCCCGACCGGTCTGCCAGGCCCATTCCTCACGAGCCGCCAGTAATTCACGGTTCAACAGATCGCGGACAATATGTTCCCAGCCAAACGCAAAGCCCTCTCCGGTCTGAGCGGCCTGTAATACCAGCGCGTAATCATTAAAGCGCAGGCCTTCGGATATGCTTACATTATGAATACTGTGATGGGCAAACCACTGTTTCCAGGTTGGGCGGACACGCACGGGTTCCTCCAGATGAATCAGGCGCTCATGGAGTAAATTGGGTATTGAGCGCAGGTTACGTGCGGCCTGCATCATGCGTGGGCTGGCGACCGGAAAAATCACCTCATCAGCAATTTTTTCCGCATGACAGTCCGGCCAGTCGCCATTGCCCAGCCGCACCGCTACGCTGATGTTTTCCACGTCTAAATCCGGCTCAATCACACTGTTTTGCAAACGCAAATCAATTTCCGGATGTAATTCCCGCAGGGTATGCAATTTCGGCATCATCCAGTAATAGGAAAAGGCTGATGACGAGTTGAGTGTCACATAATCAGAGCGCCCCATATTATGTACTGCCTCCGCTGCACTTTCGATATTACGCAGCGCTCTGGAAACATCGGTATAAAAACGCAACCCTGCATTGGTGAGCGTGATGCGACGGTGGCCGCGATCAAATAAGCGTACCCCAAGACCATTTTCCAGCTGTTTAATCGCAGCGCTGACGGAGGGCTGTTGCATGCCTAGTTCATTGGCGGCGAGCGTGAATGAGCCGAGGCGGGCGGCGGCTTCAAAGATGAATAAATTGCGCGGTGAGGCAATGAGTTTCAGGGTATTTCGCATAGTCTGAGTCTATGCTATTGATTGAAATTTACAAGGGTCACAACGCCCTGTAACAGCGCTATGATAACCGGGTCATATAAATAGCCCGAGGTATGCTCTATGACCCGACGAGCACGCAAAGCCCGCGCCAGCGCGGATGCGTTCGCTGCTGCGATCCCATCGCCATTTATTCAGCGCAAATTAGCGTTTTACGATCCGCTGGATGAAGAACAGCTGCTGCAAATTGATCAGCAGGTGGATTGGATGCTGGAAAACATTGGCTTTGCCTTTCGGGATGATCCGGAAGCGCTGCGTATTTGGCAGGAAGCCAGTGGCGATGGCGTAAAACTGTTCGGTGATAAGGTATTTGCCGATGCGGAGTGGGTACGGGCACAGTGTGCGAAAGCACCAAAGCAGTTTACCCAGTTGGGTCGCAATCCCGAACGTACTGTCACCATTGGCGGTACTAATCAGGTATTCGCACCTATCTACGGCGCACCTTTTGCCCGCGATCTGGAAGGCGGGCGGCGTTATGC
>JBMZDK010000374.1:0-3514 GCA_049614265.1 Thiolinea sp. | reverse complement strand
AGGGTACTGTGCACATTCGTCCGTAAATATACGCTAAGCGTTTTATCTCACACTTTCACCTTCGCTCGATTCAGGATGTAATCCCCATATAAGATGATATTTTCCCAGGCAATCGGACTGATGTGCTTAATCATCGAGAGATCAATGTCGGCATCAGGCGTGTGCTCCTGAAGCACCCGGTTGATCTCTTTGGCTTGCCAGTAAATGATGCAGGCCATCACCAGGGTAAGGCAACTACAAGAATGACGCTGCTCCAGCCAATCCCGTGTATTGACCCGGCCCCGCTTTCCCATCTTAATATCACGTGCCAGCGCGTGGATTTGCTCTCCTTTCAGTAGACCTCTGCGGTTGCGCTGACGCATGGCCGGATCCGACATAAATGAAAGCGCATATTCAGTCCGAAGTATTCGCCCGAATTCACGGTTAGCACGATAAAAGTGATTCTTTCCTGTGAATCCATTCAGTCGGCGTAGTGCCGTGGATGCAGTGACGTGGCCATTTTCCAGTGAGGCATAAAAATGGCCCATCCGATCCCATTGCTCAACGATCCAATCCAGATTCAGTGTTCGGTCTTTTTTATTAACCAGGCTGGTGAGTGCGCCGTAATCCCGCTCAGTATCAATCCGGAAAATGGCGTATTTGTGCAGCCCTTTAATGCGGGGAATAAATCGTTTGTTCACCATAGCAAAGGCGGTAAAATTAATATCAGTAAACCCATGTGTATCGGTGTAATGTTCCTCAATTTCGAGGTCACTTTCATTGTAGAGCAGACCATCCAGCACAAACGGTGCATCGCGGTCACTACACTCATGAGGCAGGCTGAAGAATGGCGCGTAGTTGTCGGCTACAAAGCTGTAAAACTCAATGGCAAAATCGTTAAAGGTATGGCTGTAGGATTGTGAGAGCACTTTTCGGCGCAAGGCAAAACGCTGGCCATCACTGCTGGAGGTCGTGCCATCACCCCAGGCCTGGCTGACATCGAGTTGGCCGATGGCATTAACGATAACCGCTAATGCACTACGCTGATTGTCTTCATGCAGTTGCCAGTCACTGATTTGTTTCAGGCGATGATAACTGACACCTTCAATGATTTGCGCCATGGTGTAAGTGCCGATTTCACTCGCGTGCGCCATAATTGCAGCCAAAGTTTCACACACCTGTTGAGCATCGGGTTTGTGCGTATCTGTCGCTATAAAGTGATGTGAGAACTGCAGGTCATTATCTACTTCAATCAGTAGATCCGGTAATTTGATGGTTCGGATATGCTGCCCCAACCAGTCTTTAAGGGGCTTTAGTCGTTCATCCGTTCCTTTGTCCAGTTTTTCATTAGGATCGGAGGTGATTTTCCACGCTTCGTCATCGATTCGGGCGTAGTGGTTGTCAGGCAGGCCTTTCAGAAACCGGTCATAAGCCTGATTCAAGCGTTGTGTCAGGTATGGCGCTACTTTTTCCGGGTCAGAAGGTAAATCCGCACGGGCAAAGAAGGCTTCCCGTTGTTGTGCCCATTGGCTTTCGGGCATAAAGAAGGTGTCCAGTGTTGCATAACGTTTGCTGTGCTGAACCGACAGGTTGCCGGATTTAATCTGGTCTCTCACCAGTGTCAGCAAGGCACATTCCCAAGCTGGCTTATTGATCTGCCCCTCATCCCCAAGCACCTGCGATCGCCATTTTTTCGGGATGAAGTTAATCGGAGCATCATCGGGTAATTTATGTCGGCCAGCACTATTCATTTGCTGCAATGTTTGCACCGCATCCAGCAAACTATCAGCTATGGGGCTGCCTGCCTCAACCTGGAACTGAAGCTGATCAAGTAACGCCGGTGCAAATTGCCGAAGATAGCTGTGACGGGCAATAACCCGGTCAAAAGTATGTTGGTGCTTACTGTTAGACAACACCTGCACCTCTGCGTAGTCCTGATTTAAAGATAGCTTGTCCACTTGTTCATAAATGGTGGGGCGTATGGTATCCGGTGGGATGGCTTCATCCAGCAAAACAGCCAGTACCTTTTGATAATGACTGAGGGAATTCCGAATTTGGCGGCGGCGTTTTTTCAGATAATCATCGACATCCCGCTCTGCACGATTATGTATTTTGTTCATGAGCTTGTCATACATCTGCACCATCGCATCGAAGGTATCCTGATGGAGCTGGAACAGAAAACACACCAGTACAGTATGGCGGCGTTCTTCCTTAAGACGGCGCAATCTGGACAAAGTACATTGACGGGCATAACGTGCCAGACTTCGTTGGAAGTTATTGTTCAACCATGTCATGTCCAGACTCAAGATGCCGGTGGCCTGAATGACTTTCAGCTTTGCATCCAACTTGTTAAACGCTGCGGGTGATGGCAACCCTGGTGGTTGTTTGAGTACATGGAGTTCAGAATAAGTTCTCTCGCCGGTTTCCAATAATTCCTCAAGTTGTCGGCCAATGCTTGCCGAAAGCATGTGGTGGATCCGGCTATAAATTTCAGTACGGGCAATCTCTCGCTGGGTTTGGATGATCCGCTTCAAGGTATCTAAAGCAGGTTCCAGGATATGTTGAGCTTTCAGATACTCACGCACTCTGGCCATCAGAGCGGATGTTTGTTCTGAGCTGAAGGACTGTTGGTAAATGAAAGCCTCAATGTCGGTAATAGCGGTATTGAAGTGCCGTAAATTCAGGTATTGCCGGATAAGCTCCTGGTGTTCGGAGATAGTCGCTTGCCGATGCTGATAGTGTTGCAACTCCTGCTCTTGAATGGCTATCTGTATGGAGACAAAAGTGATTATCTCTGGTTGGATTTCCAAGGGTGCTTGTATAGGAAACCGGTTTAGTAATCTGACAAAAGCCAGTTGGTAAGCAAATCCCAATTGATTATATGAACGCCGCCGTTGATTAATGACATCCATGTCAGCATTTGAAAATCTGGCGATAGCCACTAATTGTTCACGATTATATGGAAATAGGACTTACGCATTGACGGCTCGACAAAATTGTGGGTTGAGATGCTCTTTTCCCTGAACAAATTCAGAGACAAAACCCGCCACCACCTCAGTAAACAACTCCCGTTGCCATTGGTAAGCATTATCAAATAACTGAGCTAACTGCATTTGCCTCAGATGCACAAAGCCACAGATGGCAGCAAAGATGTGATTCTGTATTGATAGCCTCCGTCGCACCTGAAACCGCTCAATGTTACAGACCTGTTTAATCATGCGGTGGTATTGCTCAATTTGCCAGTGCTGATCATGCAGTTCAATAAAAGCCTGTTGATCAAACGCGGGATAATCGTTTTCATCCGGCAGGTAAACCACGTAATGGCGCAGCTGGTCTTTCAGCCGTGTCCGAAACAGTTTTACCTCGCCGAACTGGCGTAACCAGACCGTCAACCCATCGTCTGGTACGTCCAGTTGCTTCACCTGACTCCATTGGCCTTTTTCAATAGACACAAGCCGGTTACTTTCGACAGCAAACAGGAAACCCATCCGGTGATTTTTTACCGTCTTCAGGTTGTTCACGCACGAATACCAAC
>JBMZDK010000373.1:0-3549 GCA_049614265.1 Thiolinea sp. | reverse complement strand
CTCACCCGGTAATTAGGATCAAGCTGGGTCTGTTTGCGCGTACTGAAACGCCCTGCAAAAAGATTGGCACCAAACGGCTTGAGGCGGGTTCGTGCTTGCGTATTTTGCGGGATGCCTTCATCAAAAGCCTGGGGAGTTTGATCACTCAGTGCATTAGACAGGAAATTATTATTTTGCGCCTGAGGCTGTGCGGCAAACACGCCGCTTACTAACAGACTTAAAATAAATACCAAACATAATCTGCTCATAGATATTTATACCCAACCAATATGGTCACGAATCGCAGCAAGGGATAGGGAGCCAATCCCCCAGGCAAGAAAGCTCAATAGTAAAATATTCAGAACTCCCATTGGCCGATCCGGTTTGATAGCTTCATCCGGCAAGCTCGGTTGTACGGTCACCGTGAGATATCGTTGTTTACGCACAGTTTCCATTTTTGCCTGCTCCAAGGTTGCCAGCTTAGCCTGATACAATTGCTCAGCAAAGGCTTGCCTGGATTGCAGCTCTGCAAATTCTGCCACCTCAGCCGCCGTGCTCTTCTTGCCTTTCGCCGGTTTGCGGGTCTGTGCCGGCGTTTTTTGCTTCAACAATCGCCGTTGTTTCTCCGCGTTTTGTTTGGCTTTCGCAACTTGCTGTCGCAATGCCAGGACTTTCCGTTGTGCAGCCTTCACCTTGACAGTATTAGGCTGCATAAACGAACTTAACTCTGATAGCTCTGCTTCAGCACGTGCCATATCAGCAGTCAGCTGTGAGACCACTCCTTCCAACTGAGATAAACGCCCCAATCGAGCCGAAATTTCAGTGCTAATCTCTGTTGTCACTTCCTGAACCGGATCCAAAGCATTTTGCTTTTCACGAAACGCTGTAGTTTGAGCACGGATCTTGGCCAGCTCCTGTTCAGCTTCCTCAGCTTCCTGCAAGGCCAGATTCAACGCATCATTCCGTACATTATTAGACAAGCGATTAATCAACAACTCACTTTCACGCAGCGCGAGTTCAACCAACTGTTGACTGGTTTCCGCATCAAAAGCCGTCATTTTCAACGTCGTAATACCAGAGCCAATATCATATTCAACCAGCGTCATTTCCTGCCAGTACTCACGAAAATCTTCATCACTGGCATCATAGGGCAAACGGGCATAACCATCGATTATCTGTCGGGAGTAGTGCCTGCGAATATCTAATTCATCTTCGATAGTTGCCAAAAAATCCAACGACCTCAGATAATCCTGAATAATCATCGCATCAGATGCACCACCACCAGCACCAGGCACTCCGGTTAACGCACCCAAAATATCCATACGTGGAGCATTGCTGCCCTGAATAATAAAGTGTGCTTCAGAAACAAACTGATCGCTGGCATGCTTGTAATAATAAAACCACCCCATCACAGTCGGAAACACGACCAAAGCCAGAAATAACCAAGGTAAACGACCTCTCCTCCTTCTACGCATATTTATCTCTTCGCTCCGGACAAACCCCGGTAAATATCAATGGCTTCTTCAATGTCTTCGTAAACCCTTAACCGATAGTTATCCAGGATAATTATCACATCCGAATATTCACGGATCGTTTTCATATCATGTGAAACCAAAATCATACTCGCTGTCTGTCGCCGCTCTTCAAAAGCTGCCCTGCTTTTTTGCCTGAATTTTGGATCACCAACTGCCATGACCTCATCTATCAGGTAAACGTCAAAATCTATGGCTAAACTCAAACCAAAAGCCAGCCGTGCCCGCATACCATTAGAGTAGCTCTTAACCGGTTCATATAATGAATTACCAAGTTCAGCAAACTCATATACGTAGTCAGTTACTTTACGCAAATCTGCTGCATAAATCCGTGCAACAAAGCGTAAATTTTCTTCACCTGACAGATTAGGGTTAAAACCACCACCGAAACCCAATGGCCAGGAAAACCTTCCCTTACGTCGAATTCGTCCACTATCCGGCAAATCAGAACCCGCAATCAAGCGCAACAAAGTGGACTTTCCGGCACCATTGGAACCAAGAATGCCGATATTCTTGTTCTCAGGAAAACGGAAAGATACATGATCCAGAATTGTCCGGTACCCTTTTTTCAAAGGGTAGGACTTGCTGACATCAAAAAACTCAATCATAGCAATCAGACCCGCAGCTTATGCCTTGAAACACGCTCGGCTGACAAGCCCATAAACAAAAGGAATAAAATGCAAATTGCCGGGTAGCTCAAATCATAAAAACCGCTTTCAAAACCATAAAAAAATGAACTTCTCACCCACTCTGTCAAATGCAATACCGGGTTATACCAAAGCCACTCCTGCAGTGCTTTGGGCAAACCTTCTGCAACAAAGAAAATACCTGAAGTGAAAAACAGCACCCGGCTCAGAACACCCTGGAAATTACTGTAAGCCGGCATATATAATTTTGCTATTCCGCCCAACAGTCCCATGGCTGCACCCAGCATAGCTGCCATCATCAGGCCACCAATCGTTGCAGCAACCTGCTCTACTCCCTTAAATGTCCCCAGCAGGTAGGTTACCGCCAGATAAAACACCCCAACAACAAACAGCGTTGAAAATTCAAGTATCAATCTGGCTACCATAATGTCTAATGTCTTGACTTGCGGGTAAGTTAAAAGCTGCTGGTTTGCATCAATTGCCGTGCTTAGGCCAGTCAACATCTTTGAAAACATCAGGAACGGCAATATACCGCTAAAGAAAAACAGCGTTATATCCACATCAATCGGCGCACCACGCCCGAGAGCCGCAAAAATACCCACCATCGTTAAAATATAAGCCATCGGCTCAAACAACGCCCATAGGTAGCCCAACCGTGTTTTGCCAAACCGCGTTCGGGTTTCACGTAAGATAAAGGCATGCACTACTCGCGACTGCATGCTAAAAGCCTGCAAAAACTCAGTCATGAAACATTAAGTCTGGGTATTAAGTTGCGGAAAAAAGAACGCATTGTAGCATGAAGAAGACATCAACCCTTAAGCATTCTATGGCTTAGCCTGACGGGTATTCAATACCGGAGCAGCTAATACCCAGCGCCCCTTAATATAGCAGGCAGATTTTGTACCAACCGGCGATTGGTAACGGGTATCTTTAAACAAGTGGCAAACATGCCCATTGGCCGAGTAGTAACGGGTTCCATCCAATAACACCACACCCTTAGGCGGCGGCGGTGCACCCACCAATTTTTGCTCTCTGGGTGTCAATGCTTCACGCTTTGGTTGTTTTAAGTTGTAGTGCGGTCGAAAATAAACTGAACGCCGCTCAAGCTCATCAACATTCTGTTTCTGCAGCCCCTTTTCAAAATTCTCAAAATAGGCCACCAAGCTGCTACAACCCGCAACACCGGATAGCAATACACTTATCACTAATATTTTTACATACCTGAACATGGCCGGATTTAGTCTCTTTGTCATTGCGGCAAACACTTACATGCGCAAGATACAGTGTAGTGAACAAAGGCGCAAACTGCGTAACAGAACAACGGCACTAATACCGGTATCAATGATTCAACAACCGCCCGCCATCAACGGGGAAAATCTGCCCGGTAATAT
>JBMZDK010000372.1:0-3561 GCA_049614265.1 Thiolinea sp. | reverse complement strand
GATCACGAGCATGAAAAGGAAGAAGACAAACACGACGATCACGAGCATGAGAAGAAAGAAGATAAACACGACGAACATGATCACAGTGATAAAGAGTCACATAGCGATGTTGATGCAGTTTGGGCATTTCACTGCGATAAACCAGCAAACATTGAGACTGTAAATGTGAAAATCTTCAGCGCATTCCCAGGTGGGTTTGAGGAAATTGCCGTTGAATGGATCACTGCTGCTGATGCTGGCAAAACTGACCTGAAAGAAGATGGTGAGATCAGCCTGAAGCCATAACATATAAATAATTGCCCTCCTCGCTCTTCATTTCAGAGCGAGGGTTTTATCTCGCCCATATCATAAGATATGGCTGATAATTCTCTGGAAGGATGAGCAATTGGCTCGTTGTCACAAATTAGATTTTAAAATATTATGATATGATATATCATAATATTTTACCCTCCCTCTCAACCAGAATAAGGATCACCTTCATGAATCTGTTTCGGTTAGCCACCGCAACTTTGTTTACACTTGGCATGCTGTTTTCCACAGCACAGGCAAACAGCCTGACTATCACCACTACCTGGGGGCCGAACGCAGAAGTGCCAGACCCACGTGCCGGTTACAATGGCTGGATGTCGAATCAGGCCGGTGTGACCGAAACCCTGATGGGTATCGATTATGATTTAAACCTCTACCCGCGAGTCGCTGAAAAGATTGAGCAGACCAAGCCCACTCAATGGCGTGTCACATTGAAAAGCGACGTGAAATTTCACGATGGTACACCCGTCACCGCACAAACAATTATAGATGCCATCACGGCTATTTCAGAAGAAGGTAACGCCGGACACAATGCCCGAATCGCCAAGTTGCTCGACCTGAAGAGCATGTCTGCTGATGGTGATCAGGTCGTGGTCTTTGAAACCAATAGCCCCAATGCTGCGTTTCCCTGGACGTTGTCTGAGCCGGGTATTGCCGTTTTGGGTAAAGCGTCCGATGACTTTCCCATTAACGCCACTGGCCCTTACATCTTTCGCGAAGCGATACCCGAACAGCTTTATCGCGCCGAAGCCAATACCGAATACCGCCTCGGCAAACCCGGACTCGATGAAGTACGTATTGTGATTTCCGGTGACCCGGCCACTGCGGCGCTGGCATTTGAAGCCGGTGAGGTCGATATGGTAATCAACTATCCGGAAGCTGACTTTAAGCGTATTAAAAACACCGGAGCACAGGGCTTTTCAGCACCGACGGCACGCCTGTACTTCTACACCGTCAACGCGCACAGTGGCCCACTGGCTAACCCACTGATCCGCCGCGCTGTTTCTATGGCAATTGATCGTCAGGGGATTGTTGATGCCGCACTATCCGGTGTTGGTGGTGTGCCCGCCGGTACGATTTATCCGGATGGTAAAGGCTGGTCTGCTGACATTCCGGCGGTTTACGATCCAAAGCAGGCCGAAGCACTGTTAGCCGAAGCCGGTGCGGTAAAAGAAGGCGGCAAATGGATGCTCAATGGCGAGCCATTAGAAATCGACATTGTTACCTACTCGAAGCGCGCCGCCCTCCCCCCGACAGCACAACTAACCCAGGCTTTCCTACAGGCAATTGGCGTTGCGTCGAACGTACGTGTTGGTGAATACGGTGCGAGTAATGATGAGATCGCCAACGGCACCGCCGATCTGTTCCTACAGGCCTGGGTCACAACCCCACAGGGTGATCCGGGTGCGGTACTGGAAGGTCTGCTGAAATCAGATGGTGGCTCGAATAGCGGTAAATACAGCAATGCAGAACTTGATGCTCTACTTGAAAAAGGCCGTAACACCTTCGACCACGAAGCACGCAAAGAAATTTACAACAAGGTACAGCAAATTGTGGCCGAAGAGGCGGCAATGATTCCGGTGTTTCATGTTAGTCAGGTCAATGTGGCACGCAAAGAACTAAACGGTTATGCCGTGCATCCGACCGAGACTTACTGGGTAACGCATGAGACAACCCTGTCTAAATAAGTGACGGCGAAATAATTATCTATCAACGGCCTGAGCGTTAAAAGCCCGGGCCGACAACACCGGCCATCTACAACGCTCTCCGAATATGGGCAATGAATAGAATGAAGAACCATAAAATCAGCCTACTCACCATTGGCCTGGGCGGTCGCTTGATGGTCGTTTTACCACTCATTATTTTACTCTGGCTGGCTGTTTGGGGTGCTTTAACATGAGCTTACCGGCTATTCACTTACAGAACCTGACGCTGGGCTATGGCAGACACAAGATCATTCAGCACGTTGATATCGAAGTACCAAACGGTGCTTTGCTTGCTGTCGTCGGTGCGAATGGTGCTGGAAAGTCTACTTTACTGAAAGCACTGATGGGTGAATTAAAGCCTTTGCAGGGCAGCATCAATTTCAATGGCTTTAGTCAGCGTGACATAGCCTATCTGCCACAACGTGCTTCAGTCGAGCAGAACTTCCCAATGAATGTGCGGGACTGTGTGGCGATGGGACTGTGGAAACAAATTGGCGCTTTCGGCTTTGTCTCCTCAGCCCAACAAAGCCTGGTTGATCAGGCGCTGGCATCGGTTGGTTTAGCCGGAATGTCGGGCGAATCGTTGTCCAGCCTGTCAGGTGGGCAAATGCAACGCGCTTTATTTGCCCGTTTGATATTACAGGATGCCCCGGTCATTCTGCTGGACGAACCCTTTAATGCGGTTGATGAGCAAACGATTCAGGACTTGATGACATTGGTAACACAATGGCATCGGCAGGGACGCACTGTTCTGGCTGTTTTGCATGATCTGGAGTTGGTACGCCATTATTTTCCGGAGACGCTGTGTTTGACTAATGGCTATGGCTCTATTGGTAAAACCACCGGGATACTGGAGCAACATGTGCAACGCTGGGCGGCCTGATGATATACGACCTGTTATTTGCCCCCTTTGTTGATTACAGCTTTATGCAGCGTGCTCTGGTGGGTTGCTGTGCAATATCTCTGGGAGCTGCGCCTTTTGGTGTATTTCTGATGCTGCGCCGTATGAGTCTGGTCGGTGATGCGATGGCGCATGCCATCGTACCGGGCGTGGCTATCGGTTACATGGTGGCGGGTCTTTCCGTGGTTGCAATGACGCTGGGCGGGCTGGTTGCAGGATTCATTGTCGCTTTACTCACCGGTTTGGTATCACGCCTGACCCGTGTCCCGGAAGATGCCAGTCTGGCCGCTTTTTATCTGATCTCACTGTCTCTGGGTGTGCTAATCATTTCCAGCAAAGGTAGTAACGTCGATCTGGTACACGTGTTATTCGGCTCAGTGCTGGCATTAAATAATGAAGCTTTGCTATTGGTCAGCACAATTACCACGATTTCTTTGCTGACGCTGGCCGTGTTATATCGCCCTTTAGTAGTAGAGTGCCTCGATTCCGCTTACTGCCGTTCGGTCAGCACCTTTGGCTCCTGGACGCCAAGTATATTTCTGATGCTGGTTGTGCTGAATCTGGTGGGAGGGTTTCATTCAATGGGAACCCTCATGGCTGTCGGCATTATGATTTTACCGGCGGTTATTGCACGCTTCTGGGCAC
>JBMZDK010000371.1:0-3570 GCA_049614265.1 Thiolinea sp. | reverse complement strand
CGGTGTTCAGTAAAATCCAACTCTTTCATCCCAAATGGTGAAACCTCAACCACCTCAAAAGGCGTTTGTGTATGATTCAGAAAAGCCCGGACTTTTCCACAAAACGGGCATGAACGGAATTGATACAGTGTCAACATATGCTATCTCACAAAAAAAGGGGATTTAAAGCGGATTGCCACTATAAGTGTTCTGCACAAAGATTTAAAATATTAGCATCAGAATATTTACTTTTCGAAAACTGAACGGCATTTCTTTAAATAGTGTCAACAAGATTCAGCTAAATATTTATTTTTCTTTGCGCAAAAGTGCAAAAATTCAACAGGGGCATCTATGGAACACGGCACAGGGCTATTACAGGGCATTCTATTACTACTGGTAATGTCAGTTGCTGCTGTTGCCGCCTTTCGTGTTTTCAAACTCCCCCCTATCCTTGGCTACCTTCTCGTCGGCGCCATTACCGGTGAGTATGCACTCAGCTGGTTACCCTCCAATCATTCCATCGAGTTTATGGGTGAAGTGGGCGTGGTTTTCCTCCTCTTTGCCATTGGGCTTGAGTTTTCGGTTAAACAGTTCCTTGCTATGAAAACCACCGTTTTGGGCCTGGGTGGTTTACAGGTACTCATTTCAACTCTGGCTGGTTTTGGTATTCTGTATTATTTTGGTGTCAGCTGGGAAGGCGCTATCATCGCAGCAGGCGCAATGGCACTCTCATCGACCGCCATCGTTATCAAACAACTGTCCGATCAGGGGGAAATGCGCTCACAACATGGTCAGTTGGCACTGGCCATTTTGCTATTTCAGGACATTGCCGTTGTACCTTTCCTCATCATTATCCCAATTCTTGGCGGGGCAAGCGGCGAGGAAATGAATCACACAGCTATCACGGTGGAAATGATATTCAATATTTTCACCCTTACCGGAATGCTGTTAGCAGCGCATTATGTGCTACGTCCCTTGTTTCACTATATCTCGAATGCACAGTCTATCGAGCTGTTTAATATTACGGTTTTATTGGTCGCACTCACTTCGGCATGGATCACACAAACACTGGGAATGTCGCTGGCGCTGGGAGCATTCCTGGCTGGCATGCTGTTATCTGAAACAGAATATAAACACCAGATAGAGTCAGAGATCAGGCCATTCCGGGATATCCTGATGGGCCTGTTCTTTATTACGGTAGGCACCAAATTAAACCTCAGTGTATTACCGGATTTATGGCTTCCCATTCTGCTGCTTGTTCTTGGCTTAACCGTCGGCAAAGGTATACTCATTGCTTCACTGACTCGCTTGTTCGCCGCTGATAACGGTGCGTCAGTACGTACCGGCTTAGTACTGGCTCAAGGTGGAGAATTTGGTTTTGCTTTGTTAGCACTTGCCCTTAGTAACGGCTTATTGTCTAACGCTGAAGTGCAAAGTGCGCTGGCAGCAGTCATCATTAGTATGGCACTTTCTCCGTTCATCATACGGTATAACGATACGGTCAGCCGTAAACTCTTCAGCGATAGTTACCTGAAACAACGCTATAAAGCGGCACATGATTTTTCACTTGAGGTTAAAGAAGTTGAAGGACATGTTATTATCTGTGGTTACAGACGTATTGGTCAGTCCCTTGCGCGCTTTTTACAGGAACAGGGCATTCCCTATATTGGCCTGGAATTAGACCCAACTATCGTCAAAGAGGCCTGGGAAGCCGGTGACCGGGTATATTACGCTGATGCCACCCGACCTGAAATTTTAATTGCGGCGGGCCTGTACCGGGCAAGAATGGTGGTTATTACGGTTGCAGACATTGAGTCTGCACGTCTGATTACAGAATCCGCACGTAAAAAACAAAAAGATATCCCGATTCTGGTGCGCACCCGTGATGATCGTTATATGGGAGAACTCGAAGAATTAGGTGCCAGCACCGTGCTTCCTGAGACACTGGAAGCCAGTGTTATGATCACTGAAAGAGTCTTGTTACAACTCGGACTCCCCACTGAAGAAATTTCGGAGGTGACAGAGCGGATCCGTAATGATGGCTACCAATCACTCAAGACTTATTTTCATGGTAATAAAACAAAAACAGAAGCCCGAACGCTGGATGAATCGTTTCTCCATACAATTGTCTTGCAGGAAGGTGATCCTGCTGTTGGGAAACGCATCAACGACCTGAATCTTGAAAGCATGGGCTTTAGTCTCAAATCTCTCAAGCGGGGTGGCATCAGAGGTGATGCGCCGGAGCCTGAAATGATTTTACGTCAAGATGATACACTGGTACTCGAGAGTAAAGACAAAAATTTTCAGATGGTACAGAAATTACTGGTTGGACAGGCAAAAAAGGAAAATATCTTACAGCCCGAATAGCTGAGAATGAAATTTAGTCATTTATTGAATTTTCAGCAGGAAAGGCTACACTTACTTGCCAACAGGTAAATTAGCTGAGGAGCCATCTACACGATAAATAAGCGAAAGAAATCAACTCAGAACAGTCAGTTTTCGGCTGCACTTCAAGAGAGACCAGCCTCGGAAACCGACGATTAATCCAACGATTAAGCGTTTTCAATGAATAACTTAATCATTAATGAATAAAGTTAATTTGCAATCACCTTATCGCGATATTCATACCACACATCACGATAAACAGGCTATTTTTTATCATTAATTGATACTCTTTTGTACAGGTTTATGCGTTAAAAACAGATGTTTTTTTACAGATCTGTATCAACTTAGCAGCAATCTGTTACGGAACACAGAACAAGCGTAACAAATTACTTTTCCAATGTTTATGGCGACTTTTTCAGCTCCCCATAGCAGGCGGGAGATTGTTAAGACTGACACAGTGTTGTGGGAAGACTGATAAGGATTTCATGCCTGATTATACGCCAACCTACTCCCTGATGGGCAAAAGATTCGCAATATAACTCAACGAATCTTTAAAGGACTGTTTAAGTTTCCAGCAAAAACGAAACTAGGACAATACTTTATGGTCACAAGCCGTACTCAGCGTATGCAAGTGGGCTTTCGACCACATCAGGGCTAAAACATGATTTCTACGGTGCAGACACAGATTCTGGTATCGCTCACAAATTCCTCAGCTGGTTTTACCACTGGTTTGTTAGCGTTAGTGCTTCTGAATCTCTAAGCCCGCTGAAATTTAAGCATAAGAAATGGATGTTCGAAATCGCTTGTCCTAACAAATAGCTGGTTAAACCGGGGAAAATCTCGCGGACTCAGCAAGTTATTAAAAGGTTACATAAAAATGAATACACAAACTCGTGCCTTGGATCCATCTTTGTCGGAAATGGTACACAGAACACTCCAGGAATATCTGGATACTTTAGGTGATCATGAAGCGAGCAATGTCTATCGTCTTGTATTAGATGAAATAGAGCCTGCGATGCTGGAAGTTATGATGCGTTATACACATGGCAACCAGTCCAAAGCAGCTCAGTGCATGGGCATTAACAGAGCAACACTTCGGACAAAACTAAAGCGCCATAACTTGTTGTAATTACAACCCGTATTTGATGGTTTCCTCCTTACACATCCCCTTTGGCAGTATCAGCTGCTGAAGGGGATCGGGTGTTC
>JBMZDK010000370.1:0-3615 GCA_049614265.1 Thiolinea sp. | reverse complement strand
AGGAGCAAACCAAATGTCAGATAACAAAACCTACAACGCGGGGGTAAAAGAATACCGCGAAACCTACTGGATGCCGGAATACACCCCGGCAGACACCGACTTACTCGCCTGCTTCAAAGTCACCCCTCAGGATGGCGTACCACGCGAAGAAGTCGCCGCAGCCGTTGCCGCCGAATCCTCAACCGGCACCTGGACCACAGTGTGGACTGACCTGCTGACCGATCTTGATTACTATAAAGGCCGCGCTTACGCCATTGAAGATGTGCCGGGTGACGATACCTGTTTCTATGCCTTTGTTGCCTACCCGATTGACCTGTTTGAAGAAGGCTCGGTCGTTAATGTTCTAACCTCTATCGTTGGTAACGTATTCGGCTTTAAAGCCCTGCGTGCCCTGCGCCTGGAAGATATTCGTTTTCCGATTGCCTATGTAAAAACCTGTAACGGGCCACCTCAGGGTATTCAGGTTGAACGTGATCTGCTGAATAAATACGGCCGCCCGCTGCTGGGCTGCACGCTGAAACCCAAACTGGGCCTATCGGCAAAAAACTATGGCCGTGCCTGCTATGAAGGGTTACGCGGCGGACTGGATTTCACCAAAGATGATGAAAACGTCAACTCACAGCCCTTTATGCGCTGGAAACATCGTTTTGACTTCGTGATGGAGGCCATTCATAAGGCAGAAGCCGAAACCGGCGAGCGCAAAGGTCACTACCTGAATGTAACGGCCCCCACCCCGGATGAAATGATGAAGCGGGCTGAATACGCCAAAGAAATCGGCGCGCCAATCATTATGCATGACTACCTCACCGGCGGCCTGACTGCTAACACCGGGCTGGCGCAATGGTGTCAGGATAACGGCATGTTACTGCACATTCACCGCGCCATGCACGCCGTCCTCGACCGTAACCCGCACCATGGCATTCACTTCCGGGTACTGACTAAGGTACTGCGCCTGTCCGGTGGTGATCATCTGCATTCCGGTACCGTCGTTGGCAAACTGGAAGGTGACCGCGACGCCACACTGGGCTGGATTGACCTGATGCGCGACAGCTTTATTAAAGAAGACCGGTCACGCGGTATTTTCTTCGATCAGGACTGGGGTTCGATGCCCGGTGTATTCCCGGTCGCTTCCGGAGGTATCCACGTCTGGCACATGCCCGCACTGGTAAGCATCTTCGGTGATGATTCCTGTCTGCAGTTTGGCGGCGGTACGCTGGGCCATCCATGGGGCAATGCCGCCGGGGCAGCAGCCAACCGGGTAGCAGTTGAAGCCTGTGTCGAAGCGCGCAATATGGGGCGTGAGCTGGAAAAAGAGGGTAAGGATATTCTTACCGCTGCCGCGAAACACAGCCCGGAGTTGGGGGCTGCGATGGATACCTGGAAAGAGATCAAATTTGAATTTGATACCGTCGATAAATTAGACGTTGCTCATAAGTAACTAAGAAGCAACACACGAGACTTTTCAGTTAATACGGAGAAAAATCATGAGTGAAGTACAGGACTATCAATCCAGCCTGAGCAATACAGCCAGTCGGAAGTTTGAAACCTTTTCCTATTTACCGCCAATGAATGATGAGCAGATTCGCGCCCAGATTCAATACATCGTTGACAAAGGCTGGAATCCCGGCATTGAACACACCGAGCCGGAGAACGCACGGGGTAACTACTGGTATATGTGGAAACTACCCATGTTTGGTGAAACCAGTGTCGATGCCATTCTCGGTGAACTGGATAATTGCCGTGAGGCCCACCCAAACAACCATATCCGTCTGCTGGGTTTTGACAATTTCGCCCAGTCAGCGGGAACTGCAATGGTGATCCACCGGGGTCAAACCGTATAGTCAAAAGATAAACAGGATAGAATCTGATGAACAGAACATCCGGCAGCTACGTGGGTATTGATAATGAAATCAACGGTGGCATGACCAGCATCGGTAAAATCATCCGTGATGCGCAGGTGTTTGAGCTGATCCCCGAAACAGAAACTTGTGCAGGCTGGAATCTGAGTGGTATCGATGCCCTGCTACAAAAGGTTAATCACGAGTGGGATAAGTACGGCTGTCTGGTCAGTCAGCTGCCGGATGAACTGGCAACACGGCACCGGCGGATTCATGATGCTGCTGTCGTGCGGGCGCGTGCTGCCGGGTGGTCAGGTGAAATGGAAACAGATGATGAGGACTGATGATTATGTCTGATATAAAAATAGACTCCGGTCAATATATTGTTAAACAACAGCCTTATTATGAACCGGTTGGCGATGAAGTCGCTCTGTATGAAGCCGCTTACAGCGCCCGCATGCCAATGATGCTGAAAGGCCCGACCGGCTGTGGTAAATCACGTTTTGTAGAATACATGGCCTGGCGGCTGGAACGGCCGCTGATTACCGTTGCCTGTAATGAAGATATGACCGCTTCAGATTTAGTAGGGCGTTTCCTGTTAGATAAAGACGGCACAAAATGGCAGGACGGGCCGCTGACCACCGCAGCCCGGATTGGTGCTCTGTGTTACCTCGATGAAATTGTTGAGGCCAGGCAGGACACCACCGTAGTAATCCACCCATTAACCGATCACCGGCGAACACTGCCACTGGATAAAAAGGGCGAGCTGATTGAGGCACACCCGGATTTTCAGCTGGTCATCTCTTATAACCCCGGTTATCAGAGCCTGATGAAAGATCTTAAACAGTCCACCAAACAACGGTTTGGCGCGCTGGACTTCGATTACCCCGCTGAAAAAACGGAGGTAGCGATTGTCGCCAGAGAATCAGGCGTTGATGCTGAAACCGCCGCTAAACTGGTACAGATTGCACATCGGGCACGGAACCTGAAAGGACATGGCCTGGACGAAGGTATTTCCACTCGCCTGCTGGTGTACGCAGGACAGCTGATTGCCAAAGGAATAGAGCCAAATTCAGCCTGTACCATGACCATGGTAACACCGCTGACAGATGATCCTGATATGCGGGATACGCTGAATGCAGCGGTGCAGACTTTCTTTGGGTGAGGTGACCTCCTCAATGAGTCATTATAGTGAACACCAGGCATTCATTAGCAGCCTGTCACCAGAGTTGCGCGAAGCCTTCGATGTTGCCTGCACCGAAGCCAGCCGCATTATGTCTCCCGCCGGACTGGATGCTTACATCCATGGTGCAGAAAGTCTGCGTAAACTGGGCCGGGGTGATGAGCTGGTTGCTACCTACCTGGAAGCTATGCCACAGCTGGTGAAAGAATGCGGCGAAGATATTATTGCCGATGCTGTGACTGCTGCGATGAAACTGTCATCCATGACATCAGGTGAAGTGGTGAGTCTGATGATTGGCAGCCTGCCAACAGCTGCGCGTCATCTGGGCGATGCGGCATTGCTACGGGGCTATCTGACGTTTATTCATCAGCAAGCCTCTACTGCTGCCCGTGGTTTACGCCCGCTGCTGAAGCATATTGACGAATTATTGTCGAAGCTGACGCTGAGCGGTTTGCGACGCTGGGCACAGTTTGGCTCGCAGGCATACCGGCGGGATTTTAAGAATCTGACCGCTTATTTTAATCTGGAGTCAGCGGATAGTCTTGCCACCCTGCAAAAAGAACGACGTGGGGTATTGTTTGTTCGTGCCCAGCG
>JBMZDK010000369.1:0-3615 GCA_049614265.1 Thiolinea sp. | reverse complement strand
TTAAATAAAATTCCCGCCACCATCGTAACCGGCTTCCTCGGTAGTGGTAAAACCACGCTTTTGTCCAACGTCTTAAAGCAGGCCGCAGGTAAACGTATCGCCGTTATCGTCAATGAGTTTGGCGAGCTGGATATTGATGCTGACTTGCTGCGTAACTGCCCGCTGGATTGTGAAGATGAAGCGGCACAGGTAGTAGAGAGCGATGATGGTATTTACGAGCTGGCGAACGGCTGTATTTGCTGCACGGTGGAGGAAGAGTTCCTGCCGGTAATGCAGCAGCTGGTTGAGCGTAAAGATGATATTGATCATATCCTGATTGAAACCAGTGGCTTGGCTTTGCCGAAACCTTTGGTGCAGGCGTTTAACTGGCCGGAGATCAAACAGCATTGCACGGTGGATTCAGTGATTACCGTTATCGATGGGCCAGCAGTGGCAGCGGGGCGTTTTGCTGATGATGAGCATAAGGTACAGGCACAGCGTTTAGCGGATGATAGCCTGGATCACGATCCAAGCCTGCAGGAGTTGCTGGATGACCAACTGAGTGCCGCTGACTTGGTGATGGTGAGTAAGAATGATCTGCTGGATGCTGAGCAGCGGGCGCGGGTTGAGCAGGTGGTTAGTGGTGTGGTGCCTGATGCGGTGAAGACCAGCTACGTTAGCAACGGGGAAGTCGCGCTGGACATGCTGATGGGTATTGATGCGGCGAGCGAAGAGCGCATTGAGCATGTACACACACATCATGATCACCATCATGACCACGGCGAGCATCATGAGCATGCCCATGACCACTTTGAGCAGTGTGTGATTAAGTTGGGTGAGGTGGACAGCGATAAGTTACAGGCAGCACTGGCTGACTTGATTGCTAAGTATGAGCTGTATCGGGTGAAAGGCTTTGTTGCTTTGCCGGGTAAGCCAATGCGACAGGTAGTACAGGGTGTTGGTGAGCGTTTAGAAACGCATTTTGATCGTCTGTGGGCGGCGGATGAAGACCGGCAGACTAAGCTGGTGTTTATTGGCAAGGGCTTCCATAAAGCAGATTTAGATATCGCTTTGCAGGGTGTTCAGGCCTGAAGCCATTGCGCCACGATTAGTGTTTAATCATCTTCAGCGCTTAATTCGGCCAGCAGTGCTTGCTGTTTGGCCGAAGAGTTGACAGTGTGTCTCATATCAGTAACCTGCAGTAATAAACCCCAAATAATTCAATAAAATTATCAGGTCGTATATGCAGGAACAGCGTTTACAGCGAGTGGCAGGGTATCTGGCGGTCATCCAGTTTTTACTGGCGACGACCTGGGTTATTTACGTTATTTATCTGGGTGACTTGCTGGATCGAATCGGGATCGGCAGGGATAAGCTGCTGTGGTTTATTTTACTCGATATGTCCATTTTTGCGCTTATGGACATTCTGATGGGGTTTGGATCAGACCGGGCCGGGCGGCTGATGAAACGGCTGGGGCCATTTATCCTGACCGGCAATACCTTATCGTGTTTGGCATTTGCTGCGCTTCCCTGGATTGCAGGGCGGGATAATGCTGGTGGTTTTGAACAGGGTTTATGGGTTGTTGCCTTGGTGTTGTGGATAGCGACTTCTTCAGTTTTGAAAGCCCCCGCATTTAGTTTGTTAACCAAACATGCTGCAAAACCTCAAATTCCGGGTTTGGTAGCACTTAGCCTGACGGGGTTAGCACTGGGAAGTGCTATTGGCCCTTATCTAGGTATCGTCCTGAAATCAGTCGACCCTCTGCTGCCTTTTGGGGTGGCCTCTGTTGTTTTGTGGCTGGCAACGGTTGGGTTGATTTACATGGAGCGCTATGCCGAAACACCGACAGCTGTGGAAACGGAACCGCCCAAGGTGGCACCGTTACAGGCTACGTCAAAAAAACACCTGTTACTGTTGAGTTTGCTGGGTGGGGCTTTATTCCTTGCTTTGGGCTTCCAGCTACATTCTTTTGTCAACAGTAAGGCGCATTATTTAAAGTTTGCTGACCCGGAACAACTGGTTTGGCTGATGCCTGTTTTCTGGATTGGCTTCCAGTGTCTGGCTATTCCCAGCAGTAAGCTCAGCAAGAAATACGACCCTTTATTGATTATGTTGCTGGCTATTCCTTTAGGGGTGGGGGCTTTGTGGTTTACTGTTTATAGCACCAGTTTAAATATGCTCATTATTGCTCAGCTCTTTGCGGGTGGTGCCTGGGGGGTGTTATTGATGGGAGGGATTTCTGCCTCGCTGTCTATTGGTGGTAAGTCGCAGTGTGGTCTGATTCTGGGGTGCTGGTTTAGCATGCTGGCGGTGGGGGCGCTGGTTCGGGTACTGTTGGTGATGAACGAAATTCCCAAGCAGACGGCCTTTTCAGTATGGATGGAAATCCTGCCAGCTATCTGCTGGATAATGGCCGGAATATGCTTCTATCTCACACGCAGAGTTTATCGATAACAGTTTTGCAGACAGTGGCAAAATTTTTTGTCCAACCTGCGATTTGAGCGCCATCGTTTTCTATCGTAAACAGTGAATTGCTGTTAATGTCGCCCCTTTAAAATGTGTGTTCAACGGTAAACTATGCATCTGTTGAAATCCCAGCCCGGCGGCTTCGTCGATGAAGAAGGCATCATCGATCTCGACCAATCCCCGGCAGATATTATCATTCTATCAGCAGCCGACAGCTCTCTCGGTGCACTGACTCATGCTGCTGAAAATCTGTCTGCGAATTTTCCCTCAATACGATTGGCAAACTGGCTGCAACTCCTTAAGCCTGCTGCTTTTGATCTTTATCGCCATAAAGTCCTCGACCACGCTAAAGTCGTGGTGGTTTCACTCTTAGGCGGCAGCAGTTATTGGCAATACGGTGTTGAGCAACTGGAAGACTGGCTCAAAGGTTCGCGCCCGAAGCGCCCCCGCCAGTTAATTATCGTATCCGGTGATGATAGCGCTGATCCTGAGCTAACTGAGCTGAGCAGTCTGGATGAGAAGTCAGTGCAGCGGGTGTGGCGTTATCTGCGTGAGGGTGGTGTGCCGAATGCACAGCAGCTGTTTCAGTTTCTGGCGGCGGAATGTTTACAGCGTGATGTACAATGGCAGGAACCGCAGCCGTTACCGCATTGTTTGTTGTATCAACCGGATTCGCCGTATGCGCAGGCGACGTTTACGGAATGGCAAGAACGTTGGGAGAGAGAAATCCACTCCGCCCAGACAATCTGCATTCTCCTCTTCTATCGCAGTCATCTACAAAGCGCCAACACGCAGATGTTCGCCGATCTGATAAGGGTGCTGGAGGCACAGGGGTTACAACCTTTACCTATCGCCATTGCTTCACTGAAAGATCCGGAATCGTTAGCGTTGGTCAATGCACTGATTGAACAAAGCGATGCCAAACTCATTCTCAATACTACCGGCTTTGCCAGTAATCGCGTGTCTGCACCCGATCTGAGCGCCGAGCCAACAGAATTTCATTCACCGTTTGCCCGTGATATTCCGGTATTTCAACTTATTTTGTCCGGCAGCACAGCCGAAGACTGGCAGCAATACAGCCAGGGCTTGCGGAGCCGTGATATAGCGATGCAGGTGGTGTTGCCGGAAATGGATGGCCGGATTATTACCCGTGCGCTGAGTTTTAAGGC
>JBMZDK010000368.1:0-3619 GCA_049614265.1 Thiolinea sp. | reverse complement strand
CATCATCACGCAACATCAACGGCCCAAACAACTCACAGCCATACTGCAACTTAGGTAAAGCCGCTGCAAACTGTAGATAAGCCGCCGTTCCAATTCCTGTCTCAATCATACAGCCGATATAAGCCGCCAACCCTGCTGTCTCAGTCAAAGATGCTGCCCGCAGCGCTGGTACAATACCGCCCAACTTCGTCATCTTAAATGACAGCGCATCCACCGACTGCTGTCGGATCATCTCCATTGCAGCATGTGGCCCGGTAAAACTCTCATCCGCCAAAATCGGCACCGGGCTTTGCTGGCGCAATAAGGCCAAGCCACCTAAATCCCATGCTTCCAGCGGCTGTTCAAAGAAGTCTGGCTGGTACTGCGCCATTTCTTTGAGTGCCAGCTGCGCGGTAGTACGATCCCAGCCCTGATTCACATCGACCCGTAGCTGCGCCTCATCACCAAGCGCCACACGAATTTTCTCCAGCCGTTTAATATCCTCACACCACGGCTCCACCCCAAATTTGAGCTTAAAGATATGGTGTTGCCCGGCGGCCATTTTTTCCTGCGCCTCGGCAATATCCCGATCGGTATCACCCGACGCCAGCGACCAGCTTAAATCCACCGCATCACGGTAAGCACCACCCAGCAACTGATACACCGGCTGTTGATAAAACTTACCGACAATGTCCATTACTGCAAACTCAATTGCAGCCTTGGCAAATTCATTGCCGCGCACCGCCGTAAATGCCTGTTCCAGCGTACAGCGATAATCTAATAATGAATGGCCGACTAAATGCGGTGCGATATAGCGATCAATAATGACCTTAATTGTCTCTGAACTTTCCGCTGACCAGCCCGGCCCACCCAGCGTCGCCGCTTCTCCCCAGCCAACCAAACCGTCTACCGTTTCCAGCCGCACCATGACAAAATTCACCGCATCCGGCGCACCAAATGACATGTGGTGACTGCGCTGCATCGGTATATCCAACAAAAAGGTTTCACAGCTTGCGAGGGTCAATTCAGACATCATTGTTATCCATATGGCTTATTTTCTGAAAACGGAACAATCAGGCCGTAACTGCTTGGTATACCGGCGTAAACTCGCTGCCACTCAAACAGTACTTGGTTACAAGCAGTTACGGCCTGCTTATTCCTTGTGCTGGCTTTCATAGTTCAGGCAGCAATTCAGGGCCAGCACTTGATTCAAGCTGGTGCTGACTTTTGAGTGTTATAAAAAATTATTCTTCCGGCTATTTTTGAGGCAAAGTGGGCTGTTTTTCGGTTGCGACACCATTAACGCCTCTTGGAGACATCATTCATGAAAAACAACCCACATCTCATCCTACCGTAAAGCGATGCAAGCTGCGCAAGAAAACGCAGTCGATAGCAAAACGCACCCGCCAAAAACGTAAGCAACAGGTCACTGCGCAGAAACGCTCCGACACTGCGCTGATTTATGAAATGTACACCACGATTCACCACCATTTTCCGGCGTTGTTTACCCAGATGCGCGAGATTGATGAGGTACGCACCAACGCTTGTGATTATGAATTAGCTGCCCATCTAACGGCGGGTCTGGCCCTGTTTCTTTTTAAACTGGGTTCGCGTAACCAGTGGAATCAAAAGCGTAAGAAACGCCAGTTTCAAAAGAATTACGAAAAGCTGCTGGGGTTTGCCATGCCGCACGGTGACTCGATTAATGCGGTAATCGAGCGCCTGGATGAAGACCAGTTAGAATGGCTGAAGCAACAGATGATCCGGGCTTTGCTGGAACGCAAAGTGTTCCGTTCCAGTCGCTATCGGGGCAAATGGTACTGTATCGCCATTGATGGCAGCGGTGTAGCGAGCTTTGATCATCAGCATTGTGAGCAGTGCCTACACAAAACCTCGAAAAAGGGGAAAACGACCTGGTCGCATCAGGTACTGGATGCCCGGCTGGTGACGCCCAAGGGTTTCTCTATTTCTCTCGCTACGGTCTGGATAGAAAACCCGGATGGTGGGGACTACAAGAAACAGGATTGTGAGCGCAAAGCGTTTCAACGGCTGGCTGCTAAGCTACACAAAGTGTTTCCCCGTTTACCTATCCTGCTTCTGGCCGATGGTTTGTATCCTTACGAAGGCTTCTTTCAGGCTTGCCGGGACTATGGCTGGGAATTTATGACCACCTTCAAAGCGGGCAACCTGTCCAGTGTCTGGGAAGAAGTAGAGACCCTGAAATTATTGCAGAGCGATCAGCAACGAACCGATACGTATTATCGACCGTTGCCAGACGGCCAAATCACCACGTACCGGGAGTACCAGTGGGTGACAGGGTTGGATTATCAGGGGCACAAGCTTTACTGGGTACATAACCGGGAAACGACCATCCGCCAACACCACCATCAGGCTAAAGGGGTTATCACCCTGAAGTATGATCAGAACGACTTTGTTCATATCAGCAGTCTGCCGGTAAACCCCAAAAATGTAGCCGCCACCAGTCAAACCGCCCGCCTGAGATGGAAGGTGGAGAATGAAGGCTTCAACACGTTGAAAAACGGCGGTTATGGCATGGAACACAAGTGGGCAAGAAAGAGCTACCAGGCCATGAAGAATTATTACCAGTTCATGCAAATGGCTCATCTGATTCATCAGCTGATGTTAAAACGAAAAACCTTTGGTGACACCTGGTTAAAGGGCAGCAATCATCCTACCGTCAAATCCTTGTGGGAAGACCTGCTGGGTGCGATGCAGTGGAGCAACGTGAAGAGAAAACGGCTCAGAAACATTCTGGCTGTACCCATCCAGTTCCGAATCGCCACCTGAATCTGTGGAGATACCCCGCTCCGAAATCCGGGGTCAACCTAATAGATGGAAAGGAGGTGACGCAGCTCAATCGTTGAAAATTGATTTTGTTAAAATGCCTGCGGTGGCGGGAGGATTAACTGCGCCCGCCTGATATAGCAGGGTGATCATGCGTGGTGACTCTGAATTGCTGCAGAATCGCCACCAGCTCGACATTATTGGCCAGCTGAGTGATTTCAGTAGAACCAATTGGGTTGGCTGCCCTCGTAGAGGGCCAGGGTAAAAAAGCACTACTTAACACCAGCAAACTTGCGGCGACTGACAACACTGACCGCTTAAAGATAACGTTCATAATCAACTCCCAACATTTGTAAGCAGTGAAAGGGAAACTGCTCACCTTTGCTGTGCCATAAGGCTTTAATATTTGCCAATGACTCCTTATCGGATCGACCAATAAAGGCCAGCGCCAGCGGGCCAATCGCCAGATCAACAATGCGCCGCCCTTCTCCCTTCACAAAGTATTCCCGCTTCGGCGTCATTCCGGCGATAGCCTGAATCTCAGCATCGGATAAACCCATCGCGTGATACATCGGTCGGTTAGCCTCAGAATTGGCTTCAGGATTCGCAAGAAACAACTTAGTGGGACAGGACTCAGTCAGCACATCAAGAATCCCGGAGTGTGTGGCGTCTGATAACGACTGTGTTGCGATCACCACCGCACAATTAGCTTTGCGCAGTACCTTCAGCCATTCCCGGAGTTTCTGCCGGAACACATCATGCCCCAACATCAGCCAGGCCTCATCAAGAATCAACAAGGCTGACTGGCCTTTAAGGCGCTTCTCAATCACCATGA
>JBMZDK010000367.1:0-3629 GCA_049614265.1 Thiolinea sp. | reverse complement strand
CCCTCCGGAGGCGAAGGTCAGAGGTTCGAATCCTCTAGGGTGCGCCATTTAATCACTTTGTACAAATACCTCAATATCCTGCAGTTTCAGCTGTTTTCATGAGATCAGGCGTAGCTTTGTACACTGACATTCCCTTTTGGCTATCCCCAAAGTTCTGCGTTATATCTCTAAAAATCTTTTCTCTGGCTTGTGATGTTTGCAGTCAGGATAGTAATTTTGCATCTCAACCCAAACTAAACGAGTATTCAGCATAACTAACAGCAAACTACTCGAGCCTGATCAATCATGTTAATCGATGAAACTCTGATCCGCCTGGGATCCTTCTTCACTATCATTAGTCTTATGGTGGCTTTACAGATTTGGTTGCCCCGGCGGAATAACCCGGCTTCTCTGGGCGAGAAGACGAAACGCTGGAGCGCTAACTTTATTATGGTATTCGCGGCCACCTTGTTGGTCAGGGTTCTTTTGCCCTTGTCGGCAACAGCATTTGCTTTGCTGGTGGAAGAGCGTGGCTGGGCGCTGCTGGGTTTTACGATGTGGGTAATTCCGGCCATTATTCTGTTGGATATGCTGATCTACTTTCAGCACCGGATTTTTCATGAAGTGCCCTTATTGTGGCGTCTGCATAAATTGCATCATAGTGATAACTGGCTGGATGTCAGCAGCGCTGTCCGTTTTCATCCTGTCGAAATTTTCCTGTCGATGCTGATAAAATTTGCGGCGATTCTTGTGTTTGGGGTTCCTGCACTGGCAATTATGTGGTTTGAAGTCATACTGAATGGCACCGCACTGTTTAACCACAGTAATGCCCGTATCCCCGGTGATAAATGGCTGCGTCTGTTTATTGTGACCCCGGATATGCACCGGGTGCATCATTCGGTGTACCCTGAAGAGACTAACAGCAATTATGGCTTTAATATCCCGTGGTGGGATCGTTGGTTTGGCACTTATACCGCACAGCCGCGCGATGGACATAAAAATATGAAAATAGGAATCAATGAATTTCCACAGGGTGAGACGTCATTGAAGAACATGCTGCTGATGCCGTTTGTTAAAATTAAGCATGGAGTTGCATCGGAAAAAACCGGATGAAAATAAGCGTTATCGTGCCTTTGGCTCCGGGTGATGAGAGCTGGCGTGTATTAGTACAGGATTTGGCCCTGCTGGATGATCAGGGTGCTTTAACCGGCTTTGAGGTGTTGTTGGTATCCGCTGACAGCCAAATGCCTGAAGCATTGACTACTTCAATGCAGCATCATCCACCGGAGTTCGCCGAACGGGTAAGCCTGGTTGCCGGTGGTGAAAGCCGGGCCAGTAGTATGAATAAAGGGGCCGGTGTTGCACAGGGAGATTACCTGTGGTTTGTGCATGCAGATTCACGGCTGGAAGTGCAGCATATCCGTGCCTTAACCGACGCCATCGCATCAGCAGCGGGGTCATTGTATTACTTTGACCTGAAATTTTACGGCCATCCTTTGATGTGGGTGAATGAAGGTGGCGTATGGATTCGTTCGCACCTGTTAATGACGCCGTTTGGTGATCAGGCATTGTGTATTGCCCGTGAGCAGTTTGTTGCACTGGGTGGTTATCCTGAAGATGTTGTGTATGGTGAAGATCACTTGTTAGTTTGGTATGCCATGCAGCATGGGATTAAGCTGCATTGCACCGGTGAGGCATTGCTGACCAGTGCGCGGAAATATGAAGATAATGGTTGGTTGAATACGACCGGTTTACATCTGTGGCTATGGGCAAAGCAGGCCTGGCCGGAATTTATGGTATTAATGAAAAAGCGCTGGCTTAAAGCGGGGTAAGTGATGCGTGGAGCAGTCGCTGTATTTGTTAAGACACCCGGTTTGTCACCGGTTAAAACCCGTTTAGCTGCAACGCTGGGCCATCAATTGGCAGAACATTTTTTCCTGCTGGCAAAGGATGCGATGGCAGCGCTGTTGGCTGATGCCCGCCGACAATTTGCGACAGAGAATATCGAATTGACGCCATACTGGGCGATTGGGGAGCCACAGGGCGTGAATCACCCCTTATGGCAGTATGATGATATGCAGCGTATGCACACCGGTGATGGTGGTTTGGGCGAGCGTATGTGTCATGTATACAGCACTTTGCTGGAGCAATACGATTTTGTTTTTCTGCTGGGGATGGATAGTCCACAGAATACCGCTGCCAATTTACTGACAGCGGCAAATTACTTGCGTGAGCCTGATAGTCTGGTGTTTGGCCCGACTTATGATGGCGGATTTTATCTGCTGGGTGGTAATACGGTTATAACACGTGAGCAGTGGCTGGCTGTGACCTATAGCGCGGATACGACGCTGAACGAGTTCATTGCGCAGATGATTTTGCCCGACGATGCAATTCATTATTTGCCACAGCTCACTGATGTCGATACGCAGCCTGATTTGTTGACGATTTGTGCTGAAATGGAGAGCACACCGCTAGCGGAACAACGGGCAATTGTGGAGTGGGTGCAGAGTATGGATTCGTGAGAGGGATTCGTTATACTAGCGTCCGCGCGTGAATATCGTTCCCTACACTATTGACCACGGACAACCCATGAAAGATTATCAGCAGGCTTTTCTCGACTTCGCCATGCAGCAGGGTGTGCTGCGATTCGGTGAGTTTACGCTTAAATCCGGGCGCAAAAGCCCTTATTTCTTTAACTTTGGCGATTTTCAGACGGGTGCAGCGCTAAGCCAGCTCGGGCGTTTTTATGCGCAGGCGATTATCGATTCCGGTGTCGAATTCGATATGCTGTTTGGCCCGGCATATAAAGGGATTCCGCTGGTATCGGTCACTGCACTGGCGCTGTATGAGCAGCACGGGCGTGATTATCCTTATGCTTTTAACCGCAAGGAAGCCAAAGATCATGGCGAAGGTGGCACGATTGTAGGTGCGCAGCTGGCGGGTAAGGTATTAATCCTGGATGACCTGATTACGGCGGGCACCGCAATTCGCGAGGCGGCGGATATTGTTGCTCAGCAAGGTGCAGAAGTCGGTGGCGTGTGTATTTGTCTGGATCGGCAGGAACGTGGGCGTGGCGAACAGTCAGCAGTGCAGGAAGTACAGTCGGACTTTGGTGTGCCAGTGCTGAGTGTGGCTGGATTGGATGAGGTGATTGCGTTTATTAAGGCTTCGCAGCAGGATGAGGGTGTGTTGCAGGCTATCGAAGAGTATAGAACTGAATACGGCGTTTAAAGATAAATCTCCCGTCTCCCCCGAAACATTGTTTAATAAGCAAAACGCCTGAAGTAAAGGGGTATATCTTCCAGTTAGGATCAGTATTTGCTGGGAGGTTTGCCCGTACAAAAAGGGGCAGGGGATTTAAAAACTGTATCAAATATAAAAAAGGTTTCTCAAAAACATGCTAAACATCTCACAAACCATAGCCTCAGAACTATCAGTAAATCCCAGGCAAGTCGAATCAGCCATAACGCTATTAGACGAAGGCTCCACTGTCCCGTTTATTTCCCGCTACCGTAAGGAAGTGACCGGCGGTTTAGATGATGGCCAGCTCCGCGCTTTGAATGAACGTCTGGATTATTTGCGTGAGTTGGAAGAACGCCGTAAAACCATCCTCAAAGCCATCGACGAGCAGGGTAAACTCAGCCCTGCGT
>JBMZDK010000366.1:0-3642 GCA_049614265.1 Thiolinea sp. | reverse complement strand
GATATTGTGGGGGCGAACACCAGTTTGGAAGCACGTAAGCTGGCATTGATGCAGGGTGTCGATTTAACGCAGCCGGTTTGTGACGCGGCGTTACGAAAGGTGCAATCGGTGGTACCTGAGTCCGTACAGACGGAAGTCTGGGCGGTGGATCGGAAAGGGAATTGTCTGGGCGTGGCGGGTGGGTTTTCTGCGTAATCCAGGTTCAGGCATCTTGCTTTTGGGTGGCACTGGCCAGGCATTGCAGCTGGCGCAAAAACTATTGCAGCAAGGTCATTCGCTTATCTACAGCATCGCCGGTCTGGTGCGCCAGCCGGATTTACCCTGCCCAATCATTTCCGGCGGCTTCACCCAGTTTGGTGGCATGGCGGCGTTTATTCGCGCCCGCAAGATTGGCCTGATCATTGACGCAACGCATCCTTATGCTGCGCAGATCAGTCAACATGCCGTTACTGCAGCGCAAGATTGTGGTATTCCCTGCTGGCGCTTGCAACGTCCGGCATGGCAGGCGGTTGATGGTGATAACTGGTCTGAGTTCGTCGACTGGGAAGACCTTTTGCCTGCTTTACATGGTTATGAGCGGGTTTTTCTGTCACAGGGACGATTATCGGCTCAGCAGTTAAATGCGCTTATTCAACACCGACGGCCCGGCCAGCAGTATTATCTGCGTACAGCTGTCAAGCCTGTGTTGGATTTACCTGACTGGATTGAGTCGATTCAGGCGATTGGGCCGTTTAGTGATGCTGATGAGCTAGCCTTGTTCCGACAGTTAAAGATTGATGCGCTGGTGAGTAAAAACAGTGGAGGCGAGATGACGGTGGCAAAGCTAAGGACAGCGCGTGAACTTGGTGTGCCTGTGTTGTTTTTGCGGCGGCCTGGCCTGCCTGAGGCAGATAAAGCGTTTATTGAAGAGAACGATTTGCTGGACGGTCTATTGGAATGGGGGCAACATGGCGAAAATATTGCTGGTTAGCCTGCGTGGGCTTGTTTTAATGAGGAGTAACGATGTCTACTGAAACACCAAAAATGAAAACCATGTTTGGCGGTGAAGTTAGCGGTGGTTTTTTTGATTTACCAATGGCTGAACCGGGTGATGCATCAACTGCGGATATTGTTGTAGTCGGCGCACCTGCTGCAACGCCGTATACCAGTGTGGGTCATTATTGCTCTGAAGCACCGGATGCCGTACGCAGTGCATTTGGTTGGCCCGGTGTTTTATCGCATCATGACTTTGATATTGATGGTTATCTGCTGCCTGATGGGGTGAATGCTGTCGACTGGGGCAACCTTGACTGGTCGGAAACTGATTTTGCCCATAACCGCCAGCTCATCTCCGATACAGTGGCCAAGGTTTTACAAAACGGAGCGGTACCGCTGGTTATTGGTGGCGATGATTCCATTCCTATTCCGGTATTAAATGGCTACGAAGCCTCTGAGCCACTGACAATATTGCAGCTTGATGCACATATCGACTGGCGTGACGAGGTGTTCGGTGAGCGTTTAGGGCTTTCCAGTAATATGCGCCGTGCTTCAGAAATGCCATGGGTTGAAAACATTGTGCAGGTTGGTGCTCGCGGTATTGGTAGCGCCCGGCCACAAGATCGCCAGGACGCAATCGACTGGGGTGTTCAGTTCTTTCCAATGCGCGACGTTGTGAGAAAAGGCCTTGACCCCATTATTGAGGCAATACCAGAGAATTCACGTCTTTATATTGCGCTTGATATTGATGTTATGGATCCTGCAGTTGTACCGTCTGTTATTGGGCCTGCTCCCGGAGGTTTCGATTATTGGCTAATGATTGAATTGCTGGAGCGTGTTGCTGATCGGGCGCAAATTGTTGGGTTTAATCTCGCCGAACTGATGCCGTCTGGCGATGTTGGTGGCCGAGGTGCTTTGGTTGCTGCCCGCATTCTCGCTGTTGTTATGGGGCTTGTGGCAAAGCAGCGGTGTAGATAAACCAGCCTTTCTCCGAGCAAAAGAATAGGGTTTGCTCAGCAAAAAACAATACAGAGTAATAAATAGTACAATCCTGCGCCATGAAAACATCTGATTCTACTTATATCCATGACCCCACGAAAATTGAGCAGGAAAGTTTCCGCCAGATTCGTGAATTACTTGCCCTCGATCACCTGAGTTTAGCCGAACAGCAGGTTGCCATGCGTATTGTGCATAGCTGTGGTGTGCCGGAGGTGATGGCGCAGATTCGGTTTAGTGCTCATGCCTGCGAATCTGCGCTGAGTGCGCTGGAAAATGAAGCGGCTATCTTGTGTGATGTGGAAATGGTGAAACACGGTATCACTAAGCGCATGATTAGCCGTCAGCCTCTGTGTTTTCTCAATGATCCCCGCACTGTGGCGTTGGCAAAATCACGGGGCGAAACCCGCTCTATGGCGGCGCTGGATTGTTGGGGTGAACAACTGGCGGGCAGTATTGTGTTGATTGCGAATGCGCCGACAGCTTTGTTTCGCCTGTTGGAAATGTTGCGCGCCGGAGCGGAAAAGCCAGCGCTGATTATTGGTATTCCGGTGGGTTTTGTCGGGGCGGCGGAGTCGAAGGACGCGCTGTGGCAGCAGCATCGTGAACTGGGCGTTGAGTGTATCACTGTGTTGGGACGACAGGGTGGTTCGGCGATTACGGCATCAGTGCTGAATGCTTTGCTGCGGGTACAGCGCGGGGAAATTTACTGATGCTGCATGTCGTTGGGTTGGGAGTGGCTGAGCAAGCTGAGCTTTCCGTAACGGCACAGCAGGCTATAAGCAACAGCGCGGTCGTGATTGGTGCGGCACGTCAGTTAGAGACTGTGGCACATTATGTGGCTGGCGAAATCCCTACCCATGAGTTACCGCCGTTACAGCAGCTTCCTGAATTATTAGCGCAGTATGACGGGCAGGATGTATGCCTGCTGGCATCTGGTGATCCGTTGTATTACGGCATCGGGCGCTGGTTATTACAGCGATACACCCGGAATCAGCTAACGTTTTATCCGGCGGTATCCAGTATTCAGGCTGCTTGCCATGCTTTGGGTTTAGCTCTGCAGGATGTACAGGTGGTGAGTCTGCATGGACGTCCGTTGGCGACATTGCGGCGGCATTTAGCGCGGAATAGTACGATCCTTTGTTTGACTGATGCACACAGCTCACCGCAGGCAATAGCACGGCTGTGTTGTACAGCCGGTTTTTTTGAGTCGCGGTTGTGGGTGTGTGAGCGGCTGGGGTATGAGACGCAACAGGTCAGAGAATTTTCGGTGGCTGCGCTGGCTGGTATAAGCAGGCTGACAGCAGCAGAAATAGTACCACCCGAGTTTGATCCGTTGCATGTCAGCGTGCTGGAAGTGCGTGGTGTCGGTGGCTATCTGCCCGCCGGGCCGGGGATTGCGGATGCGGATTTTATTACCGATGCCACAGCGGGTTCTGGTCTGTTAACCAAACGCGAAGTGCGTATGGCGATTCTCGGGTTTTTGCCCGCTAAGCCAGACTCAGTGTGCTGGGATATTGGTGCGGGCTGTGGTGGCGTGGCGGTGGAATGGGCCTTATTACAGGCACGGGCGCAGGTTTATGCGATTGAACATCATGCCGAGCGGTTGGAGTGTTTGCAGCAGAATCGTGAGCGTTTTGGCGTGGTGGATAATTTGCGGGTGATTGCCGG
>JBMZDK010000365.1:0-3653 GCA_049614265.1 Thiolinea sp. | reverse complement strand
TAAACATCACGGTAGGAATCAAATTATAATCCAGCTTTCGTCCTTCCATCCCTCCATATAAACGATCTGCTAAGCGCCGCCCAGCCGCAATCGCCACTGGCGTTAATTGCACACCACGCTTATTGATAATGTCACCGATGGCATACAGGCCAGCGACGCTAGTCTCCTGGTATTCATCCACATCAATCAAGCCACCACGCGCCAGCTCAATACCGGTATTCTCAATCCCAATATCATCGGTATTCGGCACACGCCCTACGGCCCACAGCACCTGATCCAGATCAGCAATCACCGAGCCATCTGCCAAATGCATACTAAGACGCCCATCAGCCTGCTTTTCAATCGCAGTGATCTTATCCTTGGTATTCGATTGGATGCCTTCCTTATCCATCTGTTTACGCAGCGCCGCCCGAATATCCGCATCAAAACCGCGCAGTACCGAATGCCCCTGGTGCAACAGGTGCGTTTCCGTACCCAGCGCATTCAATACACCCGCTAGTTCCAGCGCGATATAACCACCGCCAACTACTGCCACTTTCTCCGGCTGCTCTTCATCCAGCTCAAAGAAACCATCGGAGCTAATCACTAAGTCCCTACCGGGCAGATCAGCCGGTGCCTCAGCCGGACGTCCGCCGGAGGAAATGACAATCCGATCCGCCGTGTATTGCTCACCATCGACCTCAATGGTTTTGGCATCAACAAAACGCGCAGCACCTTCTACTAAATCAACGCCAGCTTCTTCCAAGAACTCGTAGTACCAATCGTTAATACCGCCAATCATATTCTCGCGCTTAGCGACCAGTTTTTTCCAGTCAAGCTTGCCTGCTGTAACATCAAAACCATAATCTGCTGCATGGTGCAGTGAGTGTGCTAGGTTTGCGCTATACCACATGACTTTTTTCGGGACACAGCCACGGTTTACACAAGTGCCGCCCATCTCACCTGACTCAACAACCGCACATTTTGCCCCGTATTTGGCAGCGCGTTCTACGACTGACAAACCGCCGCTACCAGCGCCAATTGCTATCAGATCAAAATGTTTACTCATGTCTCACCTCTCATTAAAAACGGTAAAAGTCCGGTGTGCCTGATGCCATGAACATGACACTTTTCATCTGGCCAGCCAGAACAGGAATGGCGCGATTATCCTCTTTGTCGTGATTAGCTTCAAATTAAGCTGAAAATTACCCACTTGATCCGTTGTCTGTTCCACAACCGGGAAATCGGCATATACTGATGAACATACGCACATAATTGGATTTAGGATTCTCTGTTAGCGCAAAAATCAGAGGTTTGCATGCTTGAGAGATAACTCCTTGCCTGTAGTTTTCTGCAAGCTATATCAGAGGTGTAGGCGGGACGATTGATTATGTGCTGTTCTGTTTATTGCTACCAGGAAGGAATGGGTTATGACTACTTTATCCCGAAATTCATTTTTGCGTGAAATGCGTAATAAAAATCTGAATGTCGCGGTAGCGCAGCAAGATCCCCGTTTGGCAGGGATAGACTTTACGCAGATTGACCCTGATGGTAGCGGGTATATTGGCGGCCAGCATGAGATGGCGCTTTTGTTTGCTGCCATTGACAGTTTTGATGCTAATGGTTCTGCGCATTCTGTTGATCTGGGGGCGCCGGATAACCCAACCCGGGCGGGTAAAATAATTACAGCCCTGCGGCAGCTGGTGCGGGATAATCCGGCAAATCATTCCGGTTATATTGATCCGGCGCTTTCTGTGACATTGCCCAATGGTTTGCGTGGTGAAATAAAGCGGGGTGACAAAGGCAGGGTGGTTACGGCTTTGCAATATGCATTGGGGCGGCTTGATCACCTCAGGGATCGTTGTGATGGTAAGTTTGGCCCAATTACGGAACAGTCCGTCATGTCGTTTCAAGACAGTCGTTCCCTGAGTCCGACGGGCGTGGTGACATCTCCGTTGCTGGGTTCTATTGATAGCTCTGTCTCAGCGCTGGACTTGCGTACTCCGGCCCAAATGGCGAGTGATCCGATGGTTTACCTATCCGGTTTTCGGCGCTTGCGATTACCTGAAATTCATTTGCATAGTACAGCAGAGGTGTTTACCTGGGATAGCCCTGAGATTCAACGGGCATACGGTAAGTTTGTTGCGGATTATTGGGAGGTGATGAAACAGAACCGAATTGAAGGTGACTGCAAGAATATTGCCTTATTCATGATGGATCAGTTTCGCAAACAGCTTAAGGAAGACCGGTTTGTCAGCTTGCCGCATCCGGTATTGGGAAATAATGAAGGTGATCGCGAATGGATAGTAGCGACCAGTGATAAAACCCGGGGGTTGTTTAGCCGCGCTGACCAGCTGTTGCGCCGGGATAATATTCGTGTCAGGCGACCCGGGTATGATGCGGTATTGAAAGTGCAAACACTGGATGCCCGTCATTCGATGATTTATGGCGTTAATGTCCATTTTCCCCGGTTAAGCACGCATCAGGTGGCACGGGCAACAAAACGCCTATTTGACTGGAACCCGGCTTACAGTAACAGGGGAGATGCCAGCAAGCCTGAAGTTCCGGTAAATCAGTTGCAACCCGGTCATTTGATCTTCATTGATCATACCGGTGACCGGCGTTATGACCATACCGTTACTGTAATTAAAGTGGAGCGGGATCAGGCTAATCGTACCCGGAAACTGGTTCTGGCTGTCGGGGCGTATGATGATGTGCGGGATAATTCAGCGGCGACCAGTGTTGAAGGCGTTGGGTTCGCAATTGTGAACACTTATTCCGAAGAGGTGACGGTGACACTGGATGAATCCGGCCGTATTGAAAACTCGGAGGTGACTTATACATCTGAGCCGGAATATATGGTGGATCCCCGCTATAGTGCCAGAACTACACTGATGGAGCAGCGCCATGGCGGCACATTGTTTGTTGGGCGCTGGGGGAATGTTTAGTCCTTATCTGGCAAAGCAGCCGTAATTGCCATTTATTTAGTAGTGTCTGATATTTAAGCGACTTTATCCGCCTGTCTTTAAGAGTGGCAGGCTTGTCTGTGTATTGCTACCTTACTTCCCTAAATGTTTATCGGCATATAATTATGATAATAAGGGACTTCTCATCTGCCAGGCACTTGTCAGCGCGCCTGGAGATAGGAATAGACGATGCACTTTGCCAATCCCGTATCGGGGAAAATGTAGAGCAGATTTTCGATTCCATGATGCCAGCAGCAGACTATAAGGTTGAATTGCCTGTGCTGGCCAGCTGGAATGAAATGGCTGCATTTTACGGCGCTGAAATAGAAGTGCAGCGTGAGATTAGAATGCAGGCCAGAATGGATGGCAAATTACTGACTTCATGGTGGCTTGAGCAAATTCATCATACTGATCATCCACTATTAGAGCGGATGACCATATTCTGGCACAACCACTTTACCTCCGATATCGATAAGGTGACCTGGCCTCAGTTTATGTTGAGGCAAAATCAGTTATTACGTCAACATGCACTGGGGAATTTCGCGGAAATGTTGCATGGCATTATTCGTGACCCGGCAATGTTAATGTTTCTTGATAATTCGCAAAACCTGGCGAAGAGCCCTAATGAAAATTTTGCTCGTGAGTTACTTGAGCTGTTTACTCTGGGTGAAGGTAATTATACGGAATCCGACATTGTCAATGCTGCCC
>JBMZDK010000364.1:0-3659 GCA_049614265.1 Thiolinea sp. | reverse complement strand
AGCCTTTATGAGTGAAACTGGTAATCATGATTAAGTGTAACCTGTGGCTTCACAGCAATCAAACTCAAAGGGCAAGATCAATTCCCACTATAGCTTGTGATAATGGTTATTCTCACAAGCTAAAAAGCCGGTTTTCATGAGCGTGTCAGTCTTGTGAACTGACACGCTCCCGCGCCAATTTTTTGGTTTTCTGTGCAGCCGTACCAGTACCGCCCAACACAAAGCCAAAACGCTACGCTGGCTTTCTGATGGATCGGTACTGGACGCGGGTTTTGCCGAAGAATTCCCAAAAGTGGCGATTCTAAAAATCTAATGATGTAATTTTGCACACTACTCCATAACTGTCTGATAATTCTCAAATTATGAGACACCTAAAATCAGAGTGAAAACGGTGTGTTTTATATCGAATCTTAGTAATTAGTGGACACTGGTGTCTACTAAACGATTTTTTCAACAGTTTGTAATATGCGTTTTGGCTTTCGTTGGACTTCAAGCTCCCTTTAAACACTGAATTTGATGGTGAGCAGTGTTGCTCACTCCAAAATCGTCACTTTTGGGGGTTCTTCAGCGGAACCCGGGACGGGGCCAAACGTTTTTTTCCGAACTGCCTATTCGCTTTTTTCCGGAAATAATCCTGGCATCCATTCTGAGGCAAGCCGGGCAGGAAATACCAGCTGTAAAGGTGCTCTGGTGCTTTCTGAATCGATAACCCCCTGTTTTGTTAATGAAGCAACAATACGTCTGGCCTGCCGGTCGCCGGTATTGAGAATGTCGGGTACTTCGCTACGTGCCAATATTCCCCGGTACAGCAAGGCTTCTAAAATGCGTTCCGCTTTCGGTGATAACCGGCCAGCTGCTATTTCATCTTTTGCCCATTGCAGTATCCGCTTATGGAGCAGTGCCGGTTGTACCAGCTTATCCATAAACTGCACCTGATCGATGCATGTTTCCAGAAAGAAATGTGTAAATTCTGCCAGGGCTTCTTCGCTCAGGTGGCCCCGGCCATCCAGGTCGTTACGTCTCGGTAGGTCACAGTTAGCTAAGTGCCGTTTATAAGCGGCTTCATTCCGTGCAAAGCCCCGGGCGACAGACCATAGCCCACCCGTTTCCAATGTTTCCCGCAACAGGGCATATGCTAACAGTCTGGCTACACGTCCGTTGCCATCCAAAAAGGGATGAATCCATAGGAGGCGATGGTGCGCTGCTGCGGTGGCAATAACCGTCTCAGCCTTACCCAGATTGGCATAAGCCTGTTCAAAGCGTGCCAGAAAACGTGGAATAGCACCGGCACTAATCGCAGTGTGTCGCCCTACTTTCACATCATGTTGACGGTATTGTCCTGGTGTAATTGCTATGTGCTCACCAGTTTCCGGGTTGCTGGCCCATAACAAGGCATCTGGTAGCTGTTCGCAAAATTGGAGATGTATTTCCTTGATTCCGGTGGTTGTGGTCGCCCTGCCCTGTAGGCTTCCGCTATCAATCCATTGTTGTACGCTGATATGTGCTTTTGCTTCCAGCTGAAGGGTGCGTTTTTCAGGGTCACGGCTGTAGTCATTCTGCAAGGCGCGTTCGATGTCAACGGGGTGTGTGTCATGGCCTTCAATGAGGTTACTGTAATAACAGTTCATGGCTCGTACTAAATCAGCTAACGCTGTATTGACACCTGTCGGTAAGCTACTACGAAAGCCAGCTGATTGGGTTGCCAGTTCCATTGCCATATCCGTCAATTTCGGACGGTGGCGTGACCGTTCTGATAATCGCATTGGCTCGATGAGTGCCAGGCTTTCTTTTCTGTCTTCTACCTGTGTCATGTGTTCATTAATGTCCGGTTTTTAGCTAAATAGCCATAGGGAACTATAAGCTATTTTTCAAATAGATACATAAATAAATCTTTGATATACGTAAAAGAAATGTCCGGTTATATGTCCGGTTGATATTTCGAATGGATATGCAGTATCTGGTAGGTGTAGAGCATCTAATAATCATGAGATTATCTGTGTTGATTCATTAGTCGAAAAAAGCCGGGGTGATCCCCGGCTTTTCTGATCTATTAAGAGGAAGAATTTCAAGCTAGAACGTACTTGGACTTGCCCTGTCCACCTTCTGGATTGGATTTTAACACGCCCTCCCCTGCAGCCCTGTCCAGCCATTGCCCGGCTAGTTCACCAATCGCTTTGATGCCTTCCACCAGCTCACGTTCTGAAATCCAGCGTTTAGCTGGTGGAATTGTGGGTCTGACCTGCCCTTTTCTGACCAATGCCAACCATTCCTGATAGGCTTGCTCGTGAGTGATTGTGTCGCCTTGCTGACCTTGCGCGTCAGGTGCCGGTACGCTTCCGTCCCGTTCTTCTCCGGTCTTGCCTGAACCTTGCGCGCAAGGTTCAGTATCACTGTGCTTAGCGGAAGAAAATGGGGTGCTTAAACTGGGGCCTTTGGCAAAATTGACGGTGCCGGGGGAGGGCGATACATCGACCTGTAAGCCACGCTGAGTAATAGTACCAGCATTCCAGTCCAGCGCCTTGTTGGTGAATTTGACCAAACCGGGTAGGGGAGTCGGTCGGATAAACAGTTCTTCAAAGAAACCAACGCCAACAATGGCTGACTCCAGTGCTAATGAAACGATAAATCCCACCGCTGCAATACCCAAACCAAAGCCCAACAGGGTAGGGGTGATCTGAGGCGGGCGCTCTCGGACGATCTGAGCCATGCGGGTTTTCTCAATAGATGCTGTGGCCAGTGCCTGCGTATTAGCCGTGGCCACAGAAGCAGCAGTATGCACCCCGGTGTGCATGTTCCGGTATTGCCTGCATAGCTCTGGGTATTGTCGTGCATACCAGCCACCGGCGCTGCAGGATGCCCGAACCTCACCAAACCGGACAGGGGTACCGCGACTATTGCGCACATCCGTTTGATACAGTGCGTCCAGCAAGTCGCCTTTCTCAACGCCCAGCTCAGCCTCTTTCACCTGTGCATTGGCATGATGAATCCGATCCTGTGCCGCTTGTAATTCCAGCTGTGAAGCTGCCTGTACGTCAGCGTTCTTATTCATCATGGTGGAAAATGAAGATCCCGCTGCCATCAGTGAATACATAAACACCGGCACCACGATCAACAGGGCAATGCGAAACACTACTGTGAGCTTGTGCCGCCAGGTGGCAATGATCAGGCGCACCAGATAAGCCTCTGCCAGATTCACGCCACCCATGACCACTGCAGAGAACGCAGCCACCGTTTGACCGGCAGGCAAAAACACGTAGTAGGTGAAAAACACGTTGAAACCGGCACTGGCAAACAGCAGTGGCCATTTGATAAATGGCAGCATGCCCTTATTAACATGTTTGCCCTGTATGCCTTGTCTAAAGCCATAGAACAGCGCGAGACAGGCAAACACAATGATACCCAGCGCCAGCCAGATAAAAGCGGTCTGCCAGTTATCAACGAGGGTAGGGGGTGGGTCTGGGACATAACCCAGTAATTGATTCAGGGTGTCGTTCATGAGCACCCTCCAATGGATAGTATGCTATCCGATTTTGTAACAAGCACAGACGTGCTTAGATTTTGATACGATGCATAGTGCATGGCTCAATACTCCTTAAGTCGGGGGTTGAGTTGTGAAGTCCTGCCTCAGCGCGTCCAACACTGGGGTAGGGCGTTACCTT
>JBMZDK010000363.1:0-3665 GCA_049614265.1 Thiolinea sp. | reverse complement strand
CATGTTATGATTAGCCATCATTTACTAAACTGTTCCCTATGAATATCAATGCACTTATAGCGCAGGGCGAAAACCAATCCCTTGAGTTTAAATCGGCTCAGGTACACCCGGACTCGCTTGCCAAAGAGATGGTGGCATTCGCCAATAGTGAGGGTGGACTCATTTTGCTGGGTGTTGAAGATGATGGTGTTATTAGTGGTTTACCTGTAGCTGAAAAAAACTTTGAAGAATGGGTGGCAAACATCGCTCGTCAAAATGTCGTGCCCGGACTGGATGTAGGTATCGATCAGGCTGAGCAAGATGGCAAAGCCATTTTAGTCATAGACATTCCCAAAGGCAGCGATAAGCCTTATCAAACTCGCCAGAACCAATTTCTGATCCGCATCGGCTCAACGAATCGTACCGCGACACAAGGTGAGCTGATGCGTTTGTTTCAGCAAAGTGGCATGTTCCACTTTGATCTACAACCCGTTGAACGCACTTCTATTACAGATCTGAATTTCACCAAGCTGGATCAATATTTCTCAATGTATGAGATTGATTTTTCCAAGGAGGAGGATAAAGTCCGAATTCTACAAAACATAGATATTCTCAGCGAGTCAGGTCAAGTGACGGTAGGTGGGCTGCTAACATTTGGTATCAACCCCCAGCGCTACTTATATAATGCCAGTATTACCTTTGCACATTTCGTTGGTAACGATCTGGATGAAGAGTTATTAGATAAGCAAGTCATTACAGGTACGTTGGATATACAAGTAGATACTGCCCTGGCAATTATAAAAAATCATATCCGTCAGCCCAGTCGTATCGAAGGTACAAAGACGGTTGACCAGGTGTTTCAATACCCTGAAAAAGTATTTCGGGAATTACTGGTCAATGCTTGTGTACATCGCGATTACTCTATCCATGGTTCACGTACCCGCGTTTTTATGTTTGATGATCGCATTGAATTTATGAGTCCGGGTCGGCTGCCCAATAGTGTGTCGATTGAAAAAGCGAAACTGGGAGTATCTTTTGCCCGTAATCCGGTTATTTTGAAGTTCATGGAGAACCTGCGTTATATCGACAAGATGGGACGCGGTTTGCCAATGGTTTACCGTACTGCAACTAATGCGGGCAGGTTCGTGGAATTTTCTGAATTTGGTGAAGAATTTAAAGTGGTTCTGGGGTTTTGACCGGAGATGATGAAAACTGATACTGAAATCCGCTCTGATGGTTTGAGATTATTGTTTCAGCATCTCGGTGATGTAGATGCGGAACGTTTTCTGGCGATGGTCAATCGCGAACGTTTTGACTATACCCAATGGCGTAGCCAACAGTGGTCAACTAAGCCTGTTGCTTCTTTGGCTGCAAAAGCCCGGGCATTCAGACAAAAGAGGGGTGGAAAAAGAGAAAATCTGAACAATGCGTAAATAGTTTATAACTGGTGATAACAATGAATGCCATAGTTTCAGAGCTGCACCTTAAAATGCCTCCTGGATTTGCTGATGCAGTTCATCTAACCAACGATGAACTACAACAGCATGTTCTATTGATGGCCGCTCTAAAAATGTTTGAGCTAGGTAAATTGTCTTCTGGTAAGGCTGCAGAACTGGCTGGGTTATCTCGGGTAGCGTTTCTGGAGAAGTGTGGTCAATACAAAATCAGTATCTTTAACTATGAGGCTGATGAAACCGAACAAGAGTTGCTTACTAATTTTGAAAATTTAGAGAAGATAGGCCTATGACTTTACGGCACTAACACTGGCTCGTTGCAGTTGAATAAATAAGCATGACGATTGAAATCAAAGGAAACTGGAAAAAGGGTTTTGCATATGATGTTCATACCCTCAGCAGTACTTATTTAGGCATTGATGAGCGTGGTCACGAACAATGGGATACTACCCGAAGTGAAATGGGCCAGTTGGTCTATGATTTAAAATACCGTGGCGACTTGAGTACAGTAAAAGCTATTGTGGATCGGCTGGATAAATATAAAGGCCTTGAAACGATGGATGCCATTATACCCATACCTGCCAGTCGTCCCAGTCGTCCCAGGCGGGTACAACCAGTATTAGAGATTGCCAAGGCCTTAGGAAGCCGGATTAATGTGCCTGTCTGGACGATCTTACAGAAAAAGCCGGGAGGTGCTGAGCTGAAGAATATCGATGAATCAGCGCAGCGACAGGCAAAATTGCAGGAACTCATGGCCATTGATACATCACATCATGCTATAACCGGTCAGAATGTGTTATTACTGGATGACCTGTACCGGTCTGGTGCTACGCTCAGAGTGGCTACAGGTTTGCTTTACCAAGCTGGTGTCCGTAATGTAGCTGTACTGGTGATGACTAAAACACGGAGTAATCGATGAGATGACGACCGTTTTTCTTTCTGGCTCAATCAATATCCGTCATATTAAACCGTCGGTTAAAAAGCGGCTGCAGAATATTATTGATCAGCAGTTTTCTATCGTTGTGGGTGATGCCAATGGTGCTGATAAAGCCTGGCAGCAATGCTTGATGGACATGAGTTATCAGGCTGTAACCGTATTTTGTTCTGGTGGTCGATGTAGAAACAACCTGGGCCAATGGCCAGTTCACAAAATTGAAGTTGAAGCGGGCGTTAGTGGTCGTGAGTTCTACACCCGGAAAGACCGTGAAATGGCGACCGCTGCCGATTATGGCTTTGTCTTGTGGGATGGGAAAAGCCCCGGCTCTATTAACAATGTGATGGAGTTATTAAAGGGTAATAAGAAGGCTTTGGTTTATTACGCACCAGATCAAATATTTCATGCTGTGACTGATGTGCAGGATGCTCGCACATTGTTAGCCAAGTGTGATGAAGTAACATTGGACACCCTGGGTAGGAAAATAAAATTGAAAGCTTCTTTCAATGCATTGGAAATGTCGGTTCAACCTTCCTTATCGCTAGGTATGTAATAAAGCTAATTCAGTCATTGTTGTTGGTTAATGTATAACAGTCTATTACTTGCGATAATGCTTATTCCCACAAGTTATTTTATGCTAAAATCACCCCATGAATCCAGCAAAAACCGAACCAAAAACTGACAAAACTAACCTCACCACACTGAGTGATCAGACCCGCTTTTTTGTCACAGAGTCGATCAGCGAAAGTACCCGACGCGCTTACACCAATGATCTGACCATTTTTGCTCGCTGGTGTCAGGTAAAACAGATTGCCCCGATTCCCTGTGATGCCGGTGTTATTGCCAACTTCTTAGCCGATCAGGCAAATCAGGGAATTTCATCGTCTACCCTGAACCGACGTATTGCGGCGATTAAATATGCCCATGAAGCCAGAGGTTACCACTCCCCTACCCTCGATAAGCTGGTTAGCTCTACACTGAAAGGTATCAAACGTAATCGGAAACAGCCACCCAAACAAAAACAGGCCGCGACCGCTGAAAAGATCATTACTATGCTGGCCCATTGTGATACCACCACCCTCATCGGTAAACGTGATAAAGCGCTGCTCCTTATTGGTTTTGCTGCTGCATTCCGGCGTTCGGAGTTGGGTGCGCTGACGGTCGATGATGTATTTGTCACCGATGAAGGCTTGCGTGTTAATGTCAGGCAGTCAAAAACCGATCAGGAAGCTCAGGGCCAACAAGTCGCGATTCCCAATGGGAAAATGCAGGCGGTGGATGTGTTGTTTGATTGGTTA
>JBMZDK010000362.1:0-3669 GCA_049614265.1 Thiolinea sp. | reverse complement strand
GAATGCTTCATTTCAGTTAGTCGCTATTGCGGGCTATTACCTCAGAATCCGTCTTCATAGTTCACTACTTCTACTATAAAATCAATAATAAGCTTTATACGCAAAGGAACACATGCCTCGACTCGATATTTACCATCAGCAAGTCAGAACGGCTCTTGAAAAAGATGGCTGGAAAATCACGCACGATCCATTCCCCATAACGATTGGCAAAAAACGTTTGTACGCTGATTTAGGTGCCGAAACCTTATTCAGTGCAGAAAGAGAGCAACAAAAAATCGTTGTTGAGGTCAAAAGCTTTGTAGGGCGCTCAATTGTTAAAGATTTGCAGCAGGCACTGGGGCAATTCGTTCTTTATGAAAGAATTTTAGCTACCAGGCATCCTGAACGAATGCTTTATCTGGCAGTCGATACACATGCTGCCGAAGAAATTTTTGACGTGGAGCTTGGGCAAATATTATTGGATAGTGGCTCGATTAAAGTCATTGTTTTCGATGCAGAGAAGGAGATTATTACAGCATGGCTGCCTCGCTAGATTACTCGAAGCTGATTAAGCAGATTTTACTCGAACATACCCGCTTCAAGCCTGCTTATGGTGATATTGATACAACTGTGAGCTTTGATGATGAGCACGCTAATTATGTGTTACTCCAATCAGGCTGGGATGGTGATAGTTATTTACAAGGAGCGATTGTGCATGCTCAAATAATCGACGGAAAGATCTGGATTCATTACGATGGAACTGAGGAAGGAGTGGCTACTGAGTTGATTGAGATGGGTGTGCCTAAATCGCAAATTGTTTTGGGGTTTAAGCATCCTAGTAAAAGGCAGTATACGGGGTTGGCAGTGGCTTAACGTCGTTGTGATTAAGCCGCTTTCTTTAGCGTGAAATCGGCGTGGATTTCGGTGTATGGGATGCTAATGCCATTGCTGCTTTTTTCGATTACGCCTTCTTCGGTTAACGCTCGTACGTCGTCATGTACGCGTCTTACATCACGGCCTAATTGGCGGGCTAGTTCGCGGATGCTGACCGGGGTTTTCTGGGTTTGCAGGCAGGCGATCATTTCCCAGCGTTTTTGGGTGAAGACTTTGAAGAGTTGGGCTGGGGTGGCGTAGCTTAGGGTTTCGCCTTGGTATTGGCCGGTTTTCCATGCCTGGGTTGCTGAGTTTTTCATTTGCTGCATGGCGTTTTTTGAGTTCATTAGGCTGATGGTTAGGATTTTCATAAATCGTTTTTTCGCGTTATTACACTCATATAACGCCCGGCTCACCGGCTTGTCCGGTGAAGCGCATTGTTAGCATCTTCATTGCTGGCGTCGTTAATAAAAAATGATAGCTCATTCTTATGGCATGTTGCCAGCACATCACCATCGGGGCTGATTGCCATAACTTCACCCTCAACCTCTACAATATCACTATATTCGGTCAAGCTATACAGCTTCGTCTTTTCTGTATCACAGCCATAATCATCCTTAAAAAAATACCTGGTTTGTGGATCAACTATGACCGATGAATTAAGCATGATAGGTGGATATTTTTGGGTAGTTCCGCTAGCCACATCGACCAAAACTACCGGAGAAAATAACTTATCTTTGCCACTGGATTGGTAGGCAGTATTCCGAAAGATAATATGCTTTTCATCCGAACTGAACGTGATGGAATAAGGGTCAAAATATTCATGGTCATCCCGGTATAGGGAACCGGGAGGGAAAATCTGTGCCAGCCCCTCATAAATAGCAGATAGGTTTTTACTCCACATTAACTTAAGTCCAGTATCAGTGCGCCTGACCAGAGAAAACATGTTTTTGTTACGCAATAACAAGTAGTGCTCAGCAAGGTAAACTTTTTCCACTTGCATACCATCAAATGCAGTTTGACCAAGCTGTTTTTTATTAGCGTAATCCCATTGATTAATAGTCACTTTGTTATCAAAAACACCGATCAGGAAAAATTTATTGTTCTTGTGATCAAGCTGGCTGATAAGGCGGTTTGCCGTTGAGATGTAATTCAGATCCCATAGGTCAACCCACTCCATGATCGCAGCGGCTGGTTTTTCTTTGGGATGATGTTGTGCTTCGGATGCAAGGCGATAGTTGTAAATAGTGAGAATTTTTCTATTGTGGAGGGTTTGGGTGTTCCTTCCCCACCAGTCTTCTGGCATCCAGCTTTTATAATTAACTAGCTCACCTTCAACACCAAACTGGCATAATGAATATTCACTGTCAGCAGTTAACGCCGTAAAATATGGTGTATTAATTTCCTGAGCCGATCCATTCATATGACCTTTGCAGGATTTTAATGCATCCTCATCCCTCGTAAACTCCCAAGTAAAATAAGGCCCTGCAATCATCCCAGTAACAATTAGCGCCTTATCGTCGTTGGAAAAATCCAAACTCACATAGCCTCCACCCGACGCATCATCAAAATCTGAAATAATCGTCCTGTACTTTAACTCTCCTGTTCGAACATCCCAAATTCTGATTGAGGCAAGCTCTTCGTCGTAGAGTTGGAATAATGCAAAAAGTTGGTTGTTATGGCTAAAATTGAAAGTACGTTCTGGCCCATAGTTATCATACAAGCCTACTCTCCCTTTTGTGCCTCTGTGCTCTATCTGGGATGAGGATAGGTTGGTAAGTGGCTGAAAATTTAGCCCGAAAGATGCTAAACTAATTTCAGAGCACAGCATGGTAAGTAAAAAAGTTATTACTAGTGAAATAAGCTTCATTAATAAAGTCCTGAAAATAGTTTAACACTAAAAGCAACTTTTATTTTCCACAGCCCTTTAACTCACTAAGATATACAACCTTTCCACCATTCTTCCTAAACTCATTAACTGTTGATGAAAGCGTATTAAGGCCTTCTGAATTATGCAGATGATAAGATAACACTCCGCCCTCACTTAAAATTTCCTTTTTTCTCTCCTTATGGAAATCACTTGGCCCATTATCATTAAGGGTGAAGGAAGGAATATTATGTTGATCAAACTCATTTATTCTAAATACACCATTTGGTCTAGTGCCTCTAGCAACTTCATTGCTGCCCAATCTACGTTCACGCCCTTCGAAATCCTTCCCATGTGACCATGCAATAACTGTCTTATCGACACCTGCCTGAGGAGGATTATCTAATTTTCCTTCAACTGTCCCATGCCAGCCTAGTTTTGTATTTGGTAACTGACTCATACTGTTTAGCACTTCAGGATTGGGTTTGGAGTGAGGGAATAATGTGGCAGGAATTCCACTTGTTCTAAGATAGTCAGTCAATTGTTTCATTTTTTGCGGATGAGAGTCCAGATCATCAACACTCACGACCAACAACTTATCGGTTTCTTTAAATTTGCAGTGATTACTCGCCGATGAGCTAGAAGCATTCATTAGTTGAGCGAACTGCATAGCTTCCTGATCTATTTTCCTTCTGTCAGATACTTGCGAGTTTTTTCCCACCACTCGTGAGTCAACGTTTCTTGAGGAATTTACTTCAGTCATTATTGGAACTCCTTTTCTATTTACTCCAACAAGAATAGTTTACTATCGGATTATTTTATGATGTTTAGATCAGTGGTTTAAAATATGGTTTCAACGGCATTATGCTAACGCCGCCTTAAGCGGTGAGTAATAGTTGGCTAAAATGTGAAGCGAAGCGGAACCGAGCCAACTGTTACGAATCCGACTT
>JBMZDK010000361.1:0-3675 GCA_049614265.1 Thiolinea sp. | reverse complement strand
AGGTAACAGGTGATCAACGCTCTGTCCCACCACTCAGTCAGCGCGATGAATAACAGGAAGCCACCAACGATCAACGCAGAACGTATGCCGCCAACAATGTAACCAATTCCCATCATCAAAGTGAAGGTGGCGATCACTGGCATACCAAGGAAGGCTTTTTTGACGGGGGCTAACACTTCCACAATAAACCATTCATTAAAACCTTTGAGGGTATAAAAGAAAGTGTCCCAGACCCAGTCTACACCAGCCTGCCAAAAATCAGCGGTGGTGATGCCTTTGTTGTGCGGGATGAGGTAAAGATAATTAAACCCTTCTTTAAAGATAAATGATCCGATAATGGCCAGAACAACGCCGCCTGCAAATACCATTAGGAAGAGAATAAAATGTTTGTGCCGCTCTTTAAACGATAGGTCAGCAAAGTAGTCGGTCTGTTTATTTGCCCAAGCCAGAGATAGTCTGTCCAGTACGATAGCGATTAACACAATACAAATACCAATCTCCAGCGCGGTACCAATACGCAGTCGATTCAGCGCAATCAATAGGTCGTTTCCTAAGCCTTTTGCACCAATCAGTGAAGCAATAACGACCATTGCCAAACACTGCATAATGACCTGATTCACACCGATTAAAATATCGCGGCGCGCAGAGGGGATAAGTACCTTATAAAGTAATTGACGGTCAGTACAGCCACTCATGCGGCCAGCTTCACCCGTTTCGGGTGGCACTTTTTTCAGGCCCAATAAGGTCAGGCGCACCATAGGTGGGGTAGCAAAAATAACAGTAGCAATCGCCCCGGCATGATCCCCAATCCCAAAAAATACCATGACTGGCACAAGGTAGGAAAAGTGCGGCATGATTTGTGCGATGTTAAGGAAAGGATTAATAAAGGTCTCGAAAGCTCTGCTTTTATAGGCCCATACGCCCATAAAAAGCCCAAGAATGACAGATACCGGCGCTGCAATCAGTACGAACGACAGCGTTTTCATCGACGGTTCCCATTGTCCGAAGACGGCGATATAAGTGAAGGCGAGGGTGACAAAAATAGCTAGTCTTATCCCACTCAGCGCATAACCCAGAATTGCCATGCCGCCAACAACCACTGTCCACGGTAAAGCAGGCCAGCGTGCCCATTCATTTTCGGTTGCCCAGTCCCAGCCAGTGAAAGTAACAATCGTCTTCACACCACCTAGCAACAGCTCGCGTATTAACTCGATCATGAAGAGTATGAAGCCGGAAATAGCACGGGTAATCTGCCCAAACACCGGTTTCTCTTCGTATTCTTCAATGTCGGGGTCATAAACATCAATCGGCCACCAGTCGAACATCACATAGTTGACCCAGCCGTTGATCATAGAAGGAAGTTCTTTCAACAGCGGTGGTAATCGCCACAGCCAGTTATTTTCTGATGGCCCAATCAGAAAATACATCAATAGGAAAACAATAATCAGCAGTAGAAACTGCAGCGGTTTTCGCTCGCGCAGCATATCTATCATGATGCTTGCCCTGCCTCAGTGTGCGGGCTGCCGAATAACATATGCACGACTTTGGAAGCATGAAGAGAGCCAACAATATTGCCGGAAGCGTCGGTTACACCCACAGGTCTTCGGGCGTTTAAAATGCTCTCAGCGACAGTTTCAATAATGACATCTTTCGATACCCGTAAGTCACTCATATCTTCCGCAGGGTCATAAGCATCCATTACCGATTCGATTTTCAATACCTTTTCGCGTGGTACTTCTTCGGTAAACTTGCGCACATAATCAGTGGCTGGGTTGAGAACGATATTCGCAGGAGTGTCAAGCTGTTCGATAACGCCATCTTTCATAATGGCGATACGGTCAGCCAAACGCAGCGCTTCATCAAAATCATGAGTAACAAACAAAATCGTTTTATTAAGTGTGTTTTGTAAACGCAGGAATTCGTCCTGCATTTCTTTGCGGATTAATGGATCAAGCGCTGAAAAGGGTTCATCCAGAAACCAGATATCCGGTTCAATGGCCAGTGAACGGGCGATACCAACACGCTGTTGCTGTCCACCGGAAAGTTCACGTGGGAAGTAGTTTTCACGCCCGGTAAGGCTGACCAGGTCAACCATTTCCTTCGCACGCTGCATACTGTCTTTGGTGCTAACACCTTTGACCTGTAGCGGGAAGGCAATATTTTCTAATACAGTTTTGTGGGGTAATAGTGCAAAGCTTTGGAACACCATGCCCATTTTATTGCGACGCAGTTTAATTAACTGCTTATTCTTCATTTTAGTAATATCATCGCCTTCAATGAATATGCTGCCAGCAGTCGCATTGGTTAGGCGGGAGATACAGCGTAGCAGAGTGGATTTGCCTGAGCCGGACAAGCCCATAATGATAAGAAGTTCGCCTTCATGCACTTCAAATGAAGCATTGTTTACCCCAACAATGCAGCCCGCCTCCTGGAACTTAGCAGCGTCTACAGTGCCGCCGGAGCTTTTCATCATGCTTTCAGCATTATCGCCGAAAATTTTATAGACCGATTCACAACGGATGACCGGATTACCAGAAGTTGAAGTCGACATAAGTATGAGTTGCCCCAGATTGTTGTCCTGCCACAAAGAATGGGTAGCAGGTAGAAAAGTATTTGCCCAAACTCTAAATCTCCCTGGTTTACACTCAAACCAGAGAGATTGTTTTTACAAAAAGTTGCGTTTATTTGCCGCCTTTAGTCCAAGGCATCCAAACTGCTTCGTTATCAGCCAGCCACTTCTTCGCCGCATCTTTATGATCCATCTTATCGGTATCTACTAATGCAGCCATTTCACCTACCTGCTTGGTAGTGAAAGATATCTTAGAGAATGCAGTGTAAGCCGCAGGGTGAGTCTTCGGGAACTTGTAGTTCGCCGCCTTCTTCAACCAACCTTTAGGTGAGCCACACTTACCGTCACCACCGTCTTCCTTACGACAACCATCGGTATACTCAGGGAACTCGATGAAGGTAAAACCTTCCGCATCCGTGAAGTTTGGTGTCCAGTTAAAGACAATTGTACCGCGACCTTCTTTCTTCGCAGAAGCCAGTTCAGTCCACAGCGCATCTGCACCACCAGCAAACTTAACTGTCCACTTGTCAGCCAGGCCCAGTGCTTCCAGGCGCTCTGGCATCAGGTTGCCGTGCCAGCTTTGTGGTCCTTCCAACCAACGGCCTTTCCCATCTGAATCAGCGGTGGTAAAATTCTTCACACACTCATCAGATTTCAGTGCTTCCCAGTTAGGTAAACCAGGACACAGATTCTTATCGATAACCCAGGTTGGAACACCCATCTCTTCCAGTGTGGTCGCAGCGTGCGTACCTGCGTCGATCACTCCACCTTTAGCCATCGCGTTATAGAACGACTTACCAAAAGTAGACTGCCAAACTTCATGAGAAATGGTTACGTCACCATTACGAATTGACTCGTATACTGCCTGTGTGTCTGCCGGTACGTACTCAACGTTGTTGCCCATGCTTTCAAACATGCCGCCGATAACGTGTGCCATGACAATCTGGCTTGACCAATTGTGGATTGGAATAACGATTGGCTTAGTGCTATCAGCAGCCTGCACGCTACCTGCGAAACCAGCAAGCCCAATGACGCCAGCCGCTGCGAGTGTTTTTAATGCTTTCATTTTAACTCCTCCATTTAGGTGTAACAGGCATGAAAAAATT
>JBMZDK010000360.1:0-3692 GCA_049614265.1 Thiolinea sp. | reverse complement strand
GCGAGGGCAGGGGCAACGCAGGGGCCAACAATCAGAGTGGAAAGGAAACCCATAATTGCAGCGCCCAGCAGACTGCCACTGCGCTGATTATTGCTGATTTCGTTGAGTCTTGACTGGATGCTGTTCGGCATTTGTAAGTCAAAGAAGCCAAACATAGAGAGGGACAGAATTACAAATAATGCTGCAAAAGACCCGATCGCAATGGGGTGTTGTAAGCTGGATTGCAGGTTTTCCCCAAAGAACCCAAAGACGAGTCCAATAAGAGCATAAGCAGTTGCACTGGCGATGACATAGGTCAGGGATAAGACAAATGCTTTATGGGCTGACAGGTTGGTTTGGCCAGCAATGATTCCTGACAGAATTGGGATCATTGGGAATATGCAAGGTGTGAGTGATAATCCCAGGCCAATAACAAAAAAGGCAACTAATGTACCGAGGAAACTACCGGAGAAGAAATCGTCTGTTTGTGATGCTGGAGTAACTGGTGTTGCCTGAGGGGTTTCCGGGGGTGTTGCTGTTTCAGGTAAACCAGCTAAGGCTAATGTGGTTTCCTGAGTGACCGGAGGATAGCAAATGCCTGTTGCATTTGAGCATCCCTGATAGCGCGTTTCGACAACTATTTGGTCATTGCTACTGTTTTCCAGAGGGATCGAGACATCTATGGTGTTATCATAGACTTCCATTTCTCCAAAAAACTCATCATTTACAATTTTTCCATCCGGAAATTCAGGCTGCCCCAGTTGTGTTTCTGATGGTGATAAAATGCTAAAACTAATTTTTGTACGATAAAGGTTGTGTTCCGGAGTAATTTCCCAACGTGCATTTAAAGTGTTTTTATCAGTAGCAATCAGTGTATAGCGGAATGCTTCATCAACAGGCAGTGGTGTCTTGCTGGCTGTAATTAGTTTGAGTTTGCTAATCGCTTTATTCGTGTTGGTAACATTATCACCATTTTCAACAGCTGGTATTTCAGTATCAGTAACCTGACTCCCCTCTGTTGCTGAGGCTTCTCCGTTTGCTGCTGCTTTTTTTAGTTTCTTCAGATTAGCTAAGGAGACAACGCCGGATGAGGCAGTGCTTTCAGGAGAGGGCGGTGGGGAAGTTTGTGCTGATTCTAGTGAAGCGAGAGTGAGTGTGGTTCTTTTGCGTTGTGGGGGGTAACAAAGTCCGGCTTCTGCACACCCCTGAAATTTAGCTTTTAATTTGAATTCTGTTTCTGCTAAAGCCTGAGCTGCCCGTTTGAGTGGAACTTCGATGACAACCTGATTGTAATAAACCTCCATTTCTCCCAGGTTAGGGTCTTGTTTCATTTTGCCGGGAGGGAAAAGTGCTGATTCACTGTCGAAATTGACGGCTTCAGTTTCTGAGTCAAAGGAGAACCGTTTGCGGTACATGTAGTAACCGTCGGCGATATCCCATTTCAGTTTTACCAGATCCGGAGCAGTTGCCTGAGCGGAAAATCTGAAAGCTTGATCCGGGGGCAGCAAGTCCTTTTGCTTGAGTGCAAATGCATTGCAGCTCAAAAACATCAGCAAGAGGAAAACAAGTAAATTTTTCATTTAAGTACTTTTCTATCCTGTCAAAGCAACTTAATAAGCCTGGGGATTTCAAAGGTAGATTAGTGTACTACTGCCATGAGGCAGACGATGCGGAACCCCTTCCTGCAACTAGTTACACATTCCCTCGTAAAGCGCCAATACCAACATGCGCACCTAATAGTAGTAGAAATATGTCTGTACAGCAAAGCCTTGCTGAAAAAAGAGAAAGATTCGGTACGTAACCGCAGGGATATCAATGAAGAGTAAAACGTACTGACTAAAAGGTCTAAAGTGGGTATAGCCTGAGGTTTTTGGCTATACCCATGGAAATTGCTATCTTACCGTCTGAGTCAAATTAACAGGTCGGTTAATTCCATACCGTTGTTCAGACAGTCGTCCACCCAACGTGGTCTTCTGCCTCGTCCTGTCCAGGTTTGGGTTTCATCCTGTGGGTTTTTATACTTGGGTTTGACAGGCTTGCGTGGAGGTTTGGCTTCCAGTACTTCCTGTAAAGTAAATTGAGAATTGTCGATTAGTTCATCAAGCTGTTGCCTGATATCTACCAAATCGGATTGCCGCTTATTGGCAATAGTTGAATCAATATTCTTTTGTAATTTACTTAAATCCTCGATGCTTAGCGCATCTAAGTTAATATTAGTCATTTCAGTTGAGTCTCTCTTGCAAATGGATTTATTGTAAATATAGTACAAATTACCATTTTGGCGTATTAATAAGCAGCCAAGGTGGGGTAATTAATAACTTTATCTACGTGTTTGATATTTTTTATTAAAGTCGCAAAATTTTAAAGTGCTGTCAAGATAACTGATGCAAATATCATTATTTCTTATTAGTTTTGGTGTAAAAATAAACGTTTTTCTGCTAATTTTTATGTGTTGTCAATGTAATGCCTATAATACAGAACCTGGCTGAGGCTGATAATGTTTTTCTTTCAAGTCTGTGTGTAGGGTGTAAAAAGTTGTATTTCGAAGTATTAAGCTGAACCCCATTCATATTTATTAAAGAGGTGTTTATAAAGCTAAGAATTAACTTTGTCTGCATGTTTGGGAGAAATATAGTGTTGGCTTAATTAACTTGCGATTGAGTGTATTTTGATCAATTAAGATTGCGGCATACCGTTTAGCAGTTATGTTAGCGATGATTAGCGTTAGTGCCCTATAGTTCGAATACAGTTGAGAAATCATAAGAATAATTACATATATGACGTGGTGGCAGAATGCGTTTCTTACCTAACATTCTACCGGTAGGGCTGGCGATTTTGGGTCTTGCTTTGGGGGGGTGGCAATTTTATGCAGGGGATAGTTCTAGCCTGCCCTTAGTAGGGGGAGGAGTGTTAGCGCTGTTGGTTCTGCAGTCGCTATTATCTTTCTTTAAACCCAATCGTAACCATGCAATTGCTACTGATTCTGTAGAGAACAATGATGTATGTGCAGAAAAGTTAAATGACCCCAGCAGCACCGAATGGATTTTGGAAGCACTTGCCGGTGGGGTGATCACAGCCAGCGGGCAAGGTAAGGTACTATACGTTAACCACAGCGCCAGCGAGATGATTGGTTGTAAATGTGAAGATGCTTTAGGTAAGCCGGTTGAGAAGGTATTACATCTTGAGGACCATCAGGGCAAAGCATTAGTTCCCCGAGTGATTGAGCTGCACAAGGCTCATCCTCAACACCTTCTCCAGTTCGGTCAGGTTAAGCTGTTACCAAAAGAGGGCGAATCCAGTTTTGTTGAGTTACACACTTCCTATTTGCAGGATAAAGACAAGGCACTGGTTTTCATTTTTCGTGATGTGACTACTGATCGTAAAGTTATCAATAAACTGTATCAGCAGGCGTCACATGATGCTCTGACTGGTTTGATGAATCGCCGCAGTTTTGAAGAATGTATTGAACAGGCAGCACATGATGATTCCGGTGCATTGCGAACTCATGTATTAGTAAGTATTGATCTGGATAAATTTAAAATTGTTAATGACACCTGTGGCCATCAGGCAGGTGACGAATTGTTGAAACAGGTTTCTCAGGTGTTTATCAGAGCGGTGCGACAGTCTGATAAAGTAGCTCGCATGGGTGGCGATGAGTTTGCCATTTTCCTTGAAGGATGTGCGATTGAAAAAGCCCGGAAAATTATGGATTC
>JBMZDK010000359.1:0-3693 GCA_049614265.1 Thiolinea sp. | reverse complement strand
AACATAACCCAACAACAAAAAGACCACCTCGAAGAACACGTCTTCAACGTCCTCGACGAACGCGAAAAACACCCAGAAAAAACCATGGCCCAACTCTACGACCCCGATAAAATGCCGGAAGGTCTACGCAACGCTCACCACGAAATGGATTTAGCCGTCGAACGCTGTTACCGCAAAAAACCATTCACCAGCGACGAAGAACGACTGGAATATTTATTCAAATTGTACGAAGAAATGATTGCCGCCGAAAAAGCAGCGGCCTGAGCCTTTGCTTGTAAACACATCCCAAACCGGAAACAGATAACCATGCCATTAGCTAAACAGGAAAACTACCTCAATGTAGAAGATTACCTAACCGGCGAACGCCAAAGCGAAATCCGGCATGAGTTTGTGGAAGGCCTGGTCTATGCAATGGCCGGGGCCAGTATCAACCACAATCAAATCACCGCAAACCTGCTGACTCAGTTAATGACACACTTACGTGGCAAAAACTGCCGTCCTTTTAGCAGTGACTTACTGGTGAAAACCGGCAAAGAAAAATACCGTTACCCTGATATTACCGTCGTGTGTGACGATCAGTTTCTGGATGATTATTCAACGGATTCCCCCGTGCTGTTAGTCGAAGTATTATCCAAAGGCACCCACCAGCTGGATCGCCAGATTAAGCGCCTCGAATACCTGCGCCTGCCCAGTTTGCAAGAGTATGTGTTGATTGAACAGGAGCGGGTGGAGGTTGAGGTCTTTCGGCGCAGCGCAGGCTGGCAACCTTCATACTACTACTGGAATGACACGGTAGAACTGGAATCGGTTGGCTTGAGCCTGAAAGTATCAGAGATTTACGAACGAGTGAGAAACGGTGAAGTAGAAGAATTGCTGCGACAGGCCGAACAGTCAGAGAAGGGAACAGAATAATGCCGAACCTGGTAGATGTTACCTATGCCCAAACCGGCGAAAGTACCGCAACCAATAATATGGGCATGCGTGATATGCAGGCGCGGGCTTTTGCCGCACGGGAAGCGCGTTATCTGTTGCTAAAAGCACCGCCTGCTTCCGGTAAGTCGCGTGCTTTGATGTTTTTAGGGCTGGATAAGTTATTTAATCAAGGTGTAAAGAAAGTCATTGTTGCTGTACCGGAACGCTCGATTGGTGCTTCTTTTGCCCCAACCCAATTGACTGAACACGGTTTTTTTGCTGACTGGACGATTGACCCGACTTATAACCTTTGCACCCCTGGTGGTGATGCCAGCAAAGTGAAGGCATTCACCCGTTTTCTGGATGATGCAACGGCAACTATATTGGTCTGTACGCACGCAACACTGCGCTTTGCGTTTGATGCGGTTGAAGAGGCTCGTTTTAATAACATCTTGCTGGCCATTGACGAATTCCATCATGTCTCAGCCGATGTGGATAATCGTTTGGGTGAAGTATTACGTTCGATTATGAACAATACCGATGCGCATATTATCGCCATGACCGGTTCTTATTTCAGAGGGGACAGCGTTCCGGTATTACAACCTGAAGATGAGGCACGCTTTAGCAAAGTCACATATAACTATTATGAACAGCTCAATGGCTACACCCACCTGAAAACACTGGGGATTGGCTATCATTTTTATCAGGGACGTTATCTGAGCGCGATTGATGAGGTGCTGGATACAGATAAAAAGACGATTTTGCATATCCCCAATGTAAACGCGGCAGAATCTACCAAAGAGAAGCGCACTGAAGTTGACAGAATTCTGGATTTGATCGGCGAAGTCAGTTATCAGGATGCAGAAACCGGCGTGTTACACGTTACCCGCAAGTCCGATGGTAAGCTGATTAAAGTCGCTGATTTGGTGAATGATAATCCAAAAGACCGCGACAAAATCGTTGCCTATCTGCGCGAGATGGATAGCGTAGACGATATGGATTTAATTATTGCGTTGGGGATGGCTAAAGAAGGATTTGATTGGCCGTACTGCGAACATGCTTTAACAATTGGCTATCGGGGTTCACTGACTGAAATTATTCAGATCATTGGACGAGCTACCCGTGATAGTGATAATAAAAACCACGCACAATTTACCAATCTGATTGCTCAGCCAGAAGCGGCAGATGACCAAATCAAATTATCTGTTAACAATATGCTGAAGGCGATTAGCGCCTCCCTGCTGATGGAACAGGTATTGGCCCCTAACTTTAAATTTAAAACCAAACGCTTTGATGACGAAGAGCCGCCGGAGGCTGGGACAATTAAAATCCGTGGGTTTAAACAACCCAGTACGCAGCGGGTTAAAGACATTGTGGAGTCAGACCTCAATGACCTAAAAGCAGCAATCCTACAGGACAATACCCTGATCAAGGCGCTGCCCGGTGAGTTCATTGACCCGGAAGTGATTAACAAAGCTCTGATTCCCAAAGTGATTCGCACTAAATACCCTGAACTCAGCGATGATGAAGTGGAAGAAGTACGTCAACACGTTGTGGCTGATTCAGCCATTAAAAATGGTGAAATCAAAGAAGTAGGCGATAAAAAGTTTGTCCGCATGGCGGGGAAGTTCGTCAATATTGAAGATTTGCACATAGACCTGATTGATAAGGTCAACCCCTTTCAGAAGGCCTTTGAAGTCCTGTCAAAATCGGTTACTGCTCAGTTGTTGAAAGTGATTCAGGAGACGATTGATGCGGGTCGTATTCAAATGACTGATGAAGAAGCGGTGGTCTTATATCGGGATAAGATTGGGCCGTTTATGAAGCAGCATGGACGTGAACCAGATCTTAAAGCCTTTGATCCTTCGGAAAAAAGGATGGCGGAAGCTTTAGTCTACCTGCGTAATAAGCGACGACAGCAGTCTGCGACGGGTGAGAGTGCCTAATGAATTTTGAACAGGAGCTATCGCGCATCTTACAGAATGATCCATTGGGTTTATTGGAAACGAAGCCGAAGGCCAGTGTGGTTAGTGCGGATGAGCGTTTGCTGACTGCCTTTGAGGAAATAAATGCTTTTTTTGAGCAGCATGAGCGCGAGCCTGTTGTTGGTAAAAACATTGCTGAGCGTCGCTTAGCAAAGCGCCTAGAGGGTTTGAAAGCCGACCCCGAAAAAGCACTTAGCTTAAAAGAATATGATCGTTTTAATTTGCTGGGAGATATTCAGGTTGCGCCTAACCCTGTTGAGATTAACAACATCGAAGACTTGTTAGGTGACGATCCTCTGGGCTTACTTAATGGAAATAAGAGCAATGATGAAAGCATTTTTCAGTTGCGGAATATACCGGAAAATATCGAGATGCCGGAAAAAATTGCGAAAAGGAAACCCTGTAAGGACTTTGATAAGTTTGAGGCTTTGTTTCAGGCATGCCACCATGATCTGAAATCGGGCGTTAAGGAACTGCATGAATTTACCGGTGAGCAGCAAATTGCACCTGGGCACTTTTTTATCTTACACGGTGTGATGGTTTATGTGGCTGAAGTAGGGGATAAAGCTAAGAAGAATGGCAAAGTAAATGCCAGGCTGCGTTGTATTTTCGAAAATGGCACAGAGTCAAATATGTTACTGCGTTCCTTAGCGACTGAACTTTATAAAGATGAAGGCGGGCGGCGTGTACTTGAGCCTTCCGCTGAATTATTTGCTGATACCCTGAAGGTGAGTGAGGAAGATCAGCAGACTGGCTATATCTACATACTACGCTCACTGAGTGAAGATCAACGAAT
>JBMZDK010000358.1:0-3702 GCA_049614265.1 Thiolinea sp. | reverse complement strand
ACGGCGGCAACCGGGGTTCGAATCCCCGTAGGGACGCCATTTTTTCTGAACTTCTTTCCCTTTATCAGACTCCAAACTTCATTGATCCCAATGAATTCCATGATCCGCTTTTTTTTGGATCATTAAGGCCTATAATTGATGTTTGTTGACCTGGTTTTTCTACAATCCGGTGTTAGCGGTTTATGGGCAAATAATAACTATGGAGAATCTGATGCGTTCTGGTCGTCATTTCCGGTATTTCACTCGTATTTGTGCTGTTTTGGTCTGTAGTGCGGTATTTATCTCGCCTCTGAAATTATTTGCGAATGCTGCCACGCCCAATGCCGTGAAGCCTTCATATACCAATGAAGAGCTGCTTACCCAAATGTTGATTGCTGATGTTTCCGAGCAATCACTGGATAGTGTACCGGCATTAAGTATTACATTTTCTCAGGATCTGGATACGACAGCACGTTTTGATCAGTTTTTCACTGTCACACAGGATGGTCAGGCTCTGCAGGGCGGATGGCGAATGACAAACCATCCGCGACGTTTGTATTTCTCCAATATCCAGCCGAATAAGAACTACCGGATTCAGGTGCGGCCTGGAATAAAGTCTAAGGATGGTTTGATATTAAAGAAGCCAGGTGATTTTGCTGTGAAAACACGCGATATCAAACCAGCTTTTGATTTCGCGACACAGGGTAGTATTTTGCCGGCACAGTTAACAAATGGCTTGCCGGTGCGGGTGGTGAATGTGCCGGAAGTAGATGTGGAATTCCTGAGGGTGAAGCCTGAGCAGGTGAAAGACGTTCTGCGTTCTATGCGATTGGATGGCTCAATTCGCAGCTGGGAATTAAATGATATTCATGCCATCACCCGAAGTGTCTACAGTCAGCGTTATCTGACCGGGGCGAAGAAAAATGCACGTGAAACCATGATTCTGCCCGTTGAGGCTATGCAGGAGTTGAGTGAACCGGGGCTTTATTTCGCCATAATGCGTCAACCTGGAAAATTTAATGAGAGTGCCTACCGGATCACCCATTTCATTGTGACCAATATTGGGTTGCATGTTCGAATGTATAAGAAGCGTCTGGAAGTATTTGCTCATGCTTTAGATAGTGGGCGTGCTATTGAAAACGTAAGCCTTAATTTGCATGGCAATAAAGAAACGTTGTCTGCGGTATCTGATGCCTCCGGGCGAGCAGGTTTTGGTCATCGGCCTACGGGCTCTCTTGTGCTAACCGCTGAGTTAAATGGGCAATTCGCGTTTCTGGATTTGCGTGAGGCAGCGCTGGATTTATCTGAGTATCGGGTTACCGGTTTGACGGATAAAGCATTGATGCCTTTTGTATATGCACCCCGTGATCTTTATCGCCCTGGTGAGACAGTTGATTTATCCGTGATGTTGCGTAATCGCGATGGCCTGCCGGAAAGTATCGGGCACTTGAATTTGCGTCTTATCCGTCCGGATACCAAATTATTCAGCGAGGAAAATATCCGGGCTAAAGAAGAGGAGCTGGGTTATTTTCACCAGCAGGTAAAGTTGCCGGCGGATGCGCCAACCGGTGTCTGGCGAGCTGAAATTCGTATTACGTCAAAAGACAAAGCCCCGGCTAAAAGCTTTAATTTCCATGTTGAAGAGTTTATGCCTGAACGTATGAAGCTTGGCCTGACAGTGGCTAAGCCGGTACTGCTGAAGAATGAAAAAATGATGGTGTCGGTTCAGGGGGATTATCTGTATGGCGCGCCTGCTGCGGGGAATGAGCTGAAAGCAACACGGACTATGGCACTGAATCATCACCCATCTGTTACGCACAAAGATTTTTATTTTGGCAATCCGGCGGATGCAAAACTGCTGCAGCGGGAAGAGTTAAAGCCGCTCAAGCTGGATGATAAGGGTGCAGCAATGCTGGAGGTTGCTCCTGTTTCTGCATCGATTGTTTCTCCATTAAGCCTGGGCGTTAGTGCCAGTCTTAGTGAGCCGGGTGGGAGGGTTGTCAGAAACCATGCTAAACAGGCTTATTGGCCAGCACCAATGCTGGCGGGCATTAAACCATTATTTTCAGATGGTGTGACTGAAAAAGACGGGCAGGCACGGTTTGAGTTGATCCGGATTAATGCTAATGATGAGTTGCTGTCCGGAGAGGAGTTGGCAGCAACACTAATCAAAGAAGATTATGAATATTTTTGGGAATACACTGAGGAAGAGGGGTGGTCACGTAAGGAGATCCGGAATGAATATCCCGTCACGCAGGAGAAAGTCAGTTTTGCTGCCGGAGAAAAGGGTAAGGTCGCTTTTCCTGTGGGGTATGGGCGCTATCGGCTGGAAATAGAAGATGTCCAGACAGGCCTGAAAACGGTTTATCCTTTTTCAGCGGGATGGACTAGCGGACGGAATGCAGCTAATCGCCCGGATCAGATTGAATTAAAATTAGATAAACCCGCATATAAAGCAGGAGATGTCGCAAAATTAAGTATTGTGCCGACGACTGCTGCGCAAGCGGTGATCACTGTTGAGGCTGATCAGTTGTTATGGTCAAAGACAGTATCACTACCAGCGACCGAAACCACAATTGATATTCCGGTCAGTGAAGACTGGACGCGTCATGATTTGTATATTGCTGTAACGGCTTTCCGGCCAGCTAATAGTAATGAAAAGGTAATGCCGAATCGTGGCTTAGGCATTATTCACCTGCCATTGGATCGTGGTGACCGCAAGCTGCAGCTGACAGTTGATGCGCCAGAGAAAGTTATTCCGGAGAAAGCAGTCAAAGTAACTGTGCAAGCTGATCAGTTAAAGGGAGATAAAGCGCTGGTTACACTGGCAGCAGTTGATGTTGGGGTATTGAATATTACTAAATTCAAGACGCCCGATCCCTGGCAGTTCTTTTTTGATCAGCACGAATATGGCGTTAGCCTGTACGATGACTATGGCAAAATTATCGAGTCGGTTGATGGTAAAAGCATGCGTCAGCGTTTCGGTGGTGGTAATGCCAATAGTGCCAGCGGCTCTCAGTCCCGCCCTGAAGTGCAAATCGTGTCTTTGTTCAGAGACGCTCTGACTTTTGATGATCAGGGTAAAGCAGAAGTCGAGTTATTTATTCCCGGTTTTGATGGTCAGCTGCGTTTAATGGCGGTAGCGATGACGCCTGAGCGAATGGGCAGTACGGAAAAGGATATGCTGGTTGCCTCTCCGGTTGTTGCCAGTCTGTCAGGTCCCCGCTTTCTGGCATCCGGTGATTCTTCATTTCTTAGTATTGAATTGAATAATACAACGGATGTAGAGCAAAAGGTTGAGCTGTCTGTTTCGGCGAATGAATTGCTTGATTTCTCTGCACTTGGACGCGAGTTTATCTTAAAACCCAAGCAGAGTGAGCAGTTAAAACTCCCTTTTGCTGCAAAACAGCATATTGGTGTGGGGATTGTAAAACTTAAGCTGACCGGCGCAGATTTTGTCGCAAATCGTAAAATTGAATTGGCGCTGCGTCCGCCCTATCCAATGCAACGTAAAGTCCATCATTTTGAATTGGCAGCAGGAGCGGAGAGCGTGCTCCCGGGGCGTTTGATTGACTCACTATTGCCCGCTACGCTGGATGCGCGCTTAACCGTTTCTAATGCTCCGGTATTGCCGGTTGCCAGTGCTTTGCAGGGACTATTCAGTTATCCCTACGGTTGTCTTGAGCAAACTGCAAGTGCTGCCTACCCTTACTTATTCCTTGA
>JBMZDK010000357.1:0-3728 GCA_049614265.1 Thiolinea sp. | reverse complement strand
GTAATTCACAGTGAGTTTGCTGCCTGCTTTCATCTGTCCTGAGGATATGCAGCATGATCTGCACCCCGGCGAGAATTTCTTCTGCCTTTTCCCGCATCAGCACTTCATCGCAGCTAATATACGGCTCACATTCTGCGCCGTTAATCACTAAGGTGTGGATCGGGATATGTTGGCGAACATTGAGTTTAATGGCGGCGGGGAATACAGCTCCTCCCAGCCCGACAATGCCTGCATCACGAATGCGCTGGCGTAATGTGTGGCTATCCAGCTGCTGATAATCCGTGAGTTGAGGCAGGTAGTGGCTCCCATTATCATCACGACCGTCAGCCTGCAGGATAATGCAATAGTCACTGAGGCCGGATGGGTGTGGAATAGGGCGTTTAGTGATCGCAGTGATAGTGCCTGAAGTGGTAGCATGAATGGGCACACTAATATCACCTTCAGCTTGCGCCAGCTGTTGCCCTTTGTAAACGTAATCCCCGGCTTTGACCTGTAACTCCGGTTTAGATCCCATATGCTGCTGTAAGGGCAGAACCAGCTCGGTGCCTGCTTTAACGGTGAACGTTTGTGTAGCCGTCTGGGTAGACTCCGCTTTATGTCCGGCCAGTTTAATGGCGCCGAAGTGGCCGCTGTATTTTTTAAGCCAGTCGGTGATCATGGTTTCATCTCCTCAGGCTGTAGCGAAACCACCGGATAAGGCCATTTCCAGTTGGCCGGTTCGGTTTTAACCGGTCTCATCTCAATACAATCCACCGGACAGGGAGGCAGACACAGCTTACAACCCGTGCATTCCGATTCAATAACGGTGTGCATGAGTTTTGCGGCCCCGACAATACAGTCTACCGGACAAGCCTGAATACAAAGCGTGCAGCCAATGCAGGTCTGTTCGTCAATTAATGCCACCAACGGGGCATTGAGTGCTTCGCCATGTTCTTCATTCAATGGTTTAGCTTCAACACCCAGCAATTCAGCCAGCGCTTTAATGGTTTCTTCGCCGCCGGGCGGGCATTGGTTTATTTCTGCTTCACCGTTGGCAATCGCTTCAGCATAGGGGCGACAGCCCGGATAAGTACACTGCCCGCATTGCGTTTGTGGCAGCAGCTTATCAACTTGATCAGCGACCGGATCACCCTCGACCTTAAAACGAATCGCTGCTATTCCCAGCAGAATACCAAAAATAATTGCCAGGCCGCCAATAACCAGTAATGCACTCAACATCAGCTCTGCACCCTCAGTACTTTACCAGGCCGGAAAAGCCCATAAAGGCGAGCGCCATCAAACCGGCGGTGATCAGGCCAATGGCATTGCCCTGAAACGGGGCAGGGATATCAGCGGCGGCCAGGCGCTCTCTGATCGCAGCAAACAAGACCATTACCAGCGTAAAGCCCAGTGCTGCACCCATGCCATACAAAGCGGATTCAATGAAATCATGTGATTCCTGCACATTTAACAACGCCACCCCCAGTACAGCGCAGTTACTGGTAATTAACGGGAGATAGATACCAAGGACATTGAATAATAACGGGCTCGTTTTGCGAATCGCCATTTCGGTAAAGCCGACAATAGCAGCAATCACCAGAATAAAGCTCAGTGTGCGCAGGTATTCAAGCTCTAATGGCACTAAAAGATAATTATTTATTAAATAACTGGTTACAGAGGACAATGTCAGCACAAAGGTCGTCGCCAAACCCATACCTATAGCGGTTTCCAGCTTGCGTGACACACCCATAAACGGACACAGGCCCAGAAACTGGGATAAAACGAAATTGTTGACCCAAACTGTACCAACAATGATCAGCAGGTAGTCAGTCATGACCGGTTCAGCCTGTCTCCATGAGGTTTTGCGTTATTCAGGGCGTGCATTGTGCCATAGCAGGGCGGGGGAACCTACCGGAAAAAATCAACGTTAGATGATTCGGGGTAATCTGGTGGTTAAATAGATTTTACTTATTATTAATAGAATTTGAATATAATCTGCACCCATCATTTGTTGAGTCGCAGAAAAACGTTTGATCTGTGTCAGGATCACTGTTTTTCAGACAGATAGCAGCTTTTCGTATTCTTCAATTCTCCGGAGAGAGTGTCCCGGAGGTTTGATTATTTATTTAATTTAGGAACCCCAAACCATGAATAAAAATAAATTGTTCTTGAGTCTCGCTCTGGCAACTGCCATTGGATTTTCTGTGCCTGCACAGGCTAACACCATGTTAGGTGCTTATATAAAGCATGATGGCTGGTCGTTGACAGATATTGATAAGTTTAACGCCGATACCACAAAATCTATGGCAGTCACGACGTTGTTCTCAACGTTTAATATGCACTGGGACAGCCTTAATATTCAAGCCTCCAATATTGTGTCCCGTGGCAGTACACCAATGATCACCTTTATGCCGTACAGTGATCGCCACCCCGACATGTTAGCAGCAATCGCATCCGGTGCAGAAGATACTTATATCAATAGCTGGATACAAAGCTTTAAGCTTTGGCGGGACAGTTACCCCGTTGACCAGCGTCCTTCTATCATGCTGCGTTTTGGACATGAGTTTAACGGCAACTGGTATCCATGGGGAAATAATCCGGAAGGCCTTAAAGCCGCCTGGCGACACATGCATGCGATGTTTGAGGCAGCGGGCGTTAACGATAACGTTGAGTGGGTTTGGTGTGCCAGCGCTACTGACGTTGATGATTACAATGATATGACACTCTATTATCCCGGCGATGATGTTGTGGACTGGACAAGTCTTGATGGTTACAACTGGGGCAGTAATTATGCCTGGACCAGCTGGCGCAGTTTTGATGAAGTATTTAGTTCAGCGTATGTAACACTGGTGAACAACTTTCCCGACAAGCCGGTGATTCTGGCGGAAGTGGGTTCTGCAGAAGAGGGTGATATACCGGATGCGTCCTGGGGACAATATGGTGATGATTCTGATGCGGGCCAGAGCAAATCTGCCTGGATAGATGACATGATGCAGCGGATTATGACGGATTATCCGGCGATTCGTGCCATTTCATGGTTCAACACCAATAAAGAGCTGAGCTGGGCGTTAAATGAAACCGCACGCTCCGGTATGCCAAATACAGGTTTGGGTGCTTATAACCAACAGGCAATGAATGACCATTTTGTAAATACTTTCATTCCGTCTACTCCTGTAGTTGAGCCACCGGTAGAGGATGAGCCAGTTAGTGATGATGGTGGTAAGGGAAAGGGTAAAGGCAACAACGGTAAAGGCAATAATGGTAATGCTAACGGAGATAAAGAAACCGGATTACAACGTGCATTAGCTGTAAGCCGTATGCCAGCAGTAGTAGGTGAAAAACTGCGCCAGCGTGAGGCCGAAGGTTTCCGGAATATGCCTGCTCATGTTTTGGAAAAAATCCGTAAAAACCGTCTGAATATTGGTAATTAAACCCGCTTTAAAATGCATAGATTGATTTTCATAGTGACCTGATGCTTTTCATGGCATTGTTTAGGGGCTGCAAAGTAATTTGCGGCCCTTTTTTGCAGGTTAAAAATACTGCGACTTAAGTCAACAGCAGTTTGTTGACCATTTCTGAGGTCAAATCGAACTGAACATTTGTCTCATCAAAGAAGCGCAGCGGGTCGGGGTCTTTAGTTCCATTTAGCCGGTCTCCGGTATTGATCTGACCATCACCATTGCTATCTGAAATGGTGACATTACGCAGCTGATAGTCATTTTTTAATACAGCCTCCTGTGCCGCAGATA
>JBMZDK010000356.1:0-3734 GCA_049614265.1 Thiolinea sp. | reverse complement strand
TCTTGTACGGATATGCGCAGTGTAGAGGTGATTGCAGAGCTGGAGCAGGCACTGGGTAAGCCGGTGGTGACTTCTAATCAGGCGATGATGTCGCAGGCTGTGGCGTTATTGGGTGTAGAATTCTGAGTATGTGAAACGGGAGGTAATCTTATGAGCTTTAACACGAGTAATGCAGATCTGGCATTCAAATCCCAAATGGAGGCCTGCACCTTTCCGGCGGCGGATTTCGATCATCGTGGCCATTTGCGGCTGGCGTATATTTACCTGTGCGGGCATAGCACAGATGAAGCGACCACCTTGATGCGGGATACGCTGTTACGTTTTCTCACACATAACGGTGTTGACCAGTCGAAATATCACGAGACCATCACTCATGCATGGATTCTGGCCGTGCATCACTTTATGCATAAAACAGGCGCCACGGACTCATCCGATGAGTTGATTGACCGGAATCCGGTGATGTTGGATTCGAAAATTATGCTGACACATTACTCTGCGGCGCTATTGTTTTCTGATGTCGCCCGGGTGGCATTTGTGCAGCCGGATATTGACCCGATTCCAGAGTATGCAGCGTGAAAACCGGGCAAGTTGAGGCTGATGAACAACGGCTGTCAGGCATGCTGGATTTCCTACGCGGCGCAGAAGAGCTGAAAAATACCCTGCGTTCAGCTCATACCTCAAATGGCCGTCAGGAGAGTACAGCAGAACATACGTGGCGTTTATGCCTGATGGTTATGCTGTTTGAAAAACAGTACCCGCATATTGATACGCTTAAGCTGCTGAAAATTTGTATCATTCACGATTTGGGGGAGGCTGTTTGTGGTGATGTTCCGGCGATAGATCAGGTCGAAGGCAGCGATAAAGGTGTTGAGGAACGAAAAGGTTTTCAGCAGTTACTTTCTCCGTTGGCAGCAGAACAGCAGCATGAGTTTTTAGCTTTATGGGATGAATACGAAAATGTTGCTTCTCCTGAAGCTTCTCTGGCGAAAGCTTTTGATAAGCTTGAGACTATTCTGCAGCATACTCAGGGAAAGAACCCGCCGGATTTTGACTACGGGTTTAATCTGAGTTATGGAAAAAAATACACCGACTTTGATGGTATGACGGCTGCGCTGAGGCGCTTAGTTGATCGTGACACACAAGAATTAAAGGATGCAAGATGATTGACTGGGATGATGCATTTGATAACTCAGGCTATGTTGAAGGTTCCGCCGGATTTGGAAGAATCTGGGCGCAACAGGCTGCTGCTACCCGTGAGACACTGGCGCTACAGGCTGATCTTAGCTATGGGGCCAGTGAACGTCACCAGCTGGATTTATTTTTACCTGAGGGGGAAGCAAAGGGGCTGGTCGTTTTTGTGCACGGTGGCTATTGGCATAAGCTGGATAAATCTTACTGGTCGCATCTGGCTCAGGGGCCAGTCGGGTGTGGCTGGGCAGTCGCTATTCCCAGTTATCCTCTGGCACCTTTGGTACATATCGGTGAAATTACGACGGCTATTAGTGAAGCAATCAGTTTTGCTGCCCAGCATATTTCGGGCCCGATTCGCTTAACCGGCCATTCTGCCGGTGGACATCTGGTCGCACGTATGGCATCTGCGACCAGCCCATTGTCAACAGAGATACGTGAACGTGTGGCACGGGTGGTTTCAATTAGTGGTGTGCATGATTTACGCCCGCTGACGCTGACCGAAATGAACCGGGAGCTGAGGCTGACAGAGGCCGAGGCGTTGCTGGAAAGTCCGGCTTTACTGGCACCACTGACACAGATACCTGTCACCTTCTGGGTGGGGGCGAATGAGCGGCCGGAGTTTTTGCGGCAGAATCGCTTGATTGCGGAGAAATGGGAACAGCAGGGAGCGGATGTCACAACGGTTTATGATCGCGGGAAGAATCATTTCAGCGTGATTAGCAGTTTGTCACAGCCGGACGGTGTGTTAACTCAGGAATTGCTGCGTTAATTGATGGACTTATTCGATAAAAAAAGCCTGGCGGAATAATGATCCCGACAGGCTTTGTGGTGTCACAGCGGTTTTAGCGCGTTTGATAGTAGTAGCGGTAAGCAGAACCATCATGCAGCATGGCAAAAGCATTCTTTTTGCTGTTACCCGGAGCGTTGGTTGCCGTTAGCATGGGGATGGACTGGTAACCGTGTTCATAGTTGTTAGTTGCGCGGTTGAAAGCGTATTGATAGAACTGGTTTTTGTGTCCGCGACGGCCAATATACAGGCGGTAATGCTGCCCGTCGTGTAACATCGCCCAGCGCTTATTATTAGTAATGCCCTGCGGTGAGCCAGTGATGTTCATGCTGGGGATTGAGCGAAAGCCGTAGACGTATTTATTGCTACCCGGCTGATAAGCTGCCTGATATAACTTTGATCCATTACGGCTGCGCATATACAAGCGGTAATCCTGGCCGTCGTGCAACATGGCGAAGCTCTTATGATTCGCATCAGCAGGCATACCGACAATCTTCAGCACTTTGATAGAGTTGAAGCCATATTCGTAACGGCTGGTGGTGCGGTTAAAACCAAATTGATAAAGCGTGTCACGACTGCCACGTTTGAACAAATACAGGCGGTAGGTTGAACCATCATGCAACATGGCATAGCGACCAAAGCCGGTATCAGCAGGTGCGCCATGGATCTTCATATTCGGAATCGAATTATGACCAAAACGATACTCGGTAGTGCCGTTGACGTAAGCTGCCTGATTGAGTGATGGCCCGGCTGCCATTGCGTTAATGGACATCGGTAGTGTGAGTACTAAAAACAGGCCTTGAATTAGCCGTCTGCGTAAGTTGCTTTTCATTTTAAGTCCCTCGTCAAGTATTAGTGTCTTTGTTTGTTTAACGAGAGAAATCTTAACTGTCTGACAGTTGAATATCTGTGAAATAAGACAGAGTGAGCATTGTAAACTAGTTACATAAAGCCATTTTTTTAGCTATAAGCTGAGGCGGGGGACAGCAGCTAATAGTTTTTGTGTATATTCATGCTGTGGTTCTCCACAAACCTGCGCAGTGTCACCCTGCTCGACGATTTTGCCTTTATACATGACCACAGTCTGATCACTCAGGTATTCGACCACACCAATATTATGCGTAATAAATAGCAGGGTGAGGTCACGCTCTTCCCGTAAGTCGAGCAGCAACTGCAGAATTTCAGCCTGCACCGACACATCCAGCGCACTGGTAATTTCATCACAGACAATAAACTCCGGATTTAGTACCAGCGCCCGGGCGAGGCCAATACGCTGCCGTTGACCGCCGGAAAACTCATGTGGATAACGCCAGAGATGGTCGCGTTTCAGCTGCATACGTTCCAGCACCGTACCCGCTAATTCCAGGCGTTCTTCCCGACTTTCGCCAATACCGTGCACTTGCATCGGTTCGGTTAATGCTGTTTCAATCAGCAGGCGAGGATTGAGTGAAGACTGTGGATCCTGAAATGCAATCTGCATATCTGAACGGATTTTACGCATCTCGCCAGCCGATAGTTCGGTTAGCTCCTGATCACGCAGTTTAATGCTGCCAGAGGTTGCTTTTTCCAGTTGGATAATGGCCCGGCCCAGCGTGGTTTTACCGCAGCCGGATTCGCCGACTAAAGCCATAATCTGGCCTTTTGGGATGTCGAGACTGATATCGTCTACAGCTTTAACGTGGTCTACCGTGCGGCGGAAGATGCCTTTTTTGATGGGAAACCAGACTTTCAGGTTTTTGGTTTGGACCAAGGAATT
>JBMZDK010000355.1:0-3738 GCA_049614265.1 Thiolinea sp. | reverse complement strand
ACATGAACAACACCATCGAAAACAACCTCCCCTGGTATCGCTACAGCATCGTCTGGCTGGTCATTATCCTGCCAATGATTGCCGTTGCTGCCAGTATCACCACGCTATACATTGCGCACCAAAATGCGCCCGAAATCAGCACCAGCGCTGAGCGGAACTAGCAGTCAATCATGAACACCCATGTCATACCTGCGCCGGTGGTACAGTCGGAGAGTTCAAAAGCCGCCGTGAGCTGCTATCACTGCGGTCTGGATGTGCCTAAGTACAGCAATCATCATTTAGTCATCGATGGTGAGAGTCAGCCGATGTGCTGTCTCGGTTGTCTGGCAGCCGCAGAGTTTATTCAGCAACATGGCATGGGAGAGTTTTATCAGTATCGTGGTGACCAATTGCCGCAGGGGGCAGTATCCGGGCAGTTCACTGATCACAGCAGCTGGCAGTATTATGATCAGCCGGAGGTACAACAGCTTTATCAGCAAGATGCCGGACAGCATGATGAGCAGAACGTCTGCACGCGAATTTATGTGCAGGGCATGTATTGCAACAGCTGTTCCTGGCTGATTGACAGTGCGCTATCGCAGCTGCCCGGTGTCGAGCAGATTCAACTCAATCCGGCTACGCATCAGGTACAGCTGAACTGGCAGCCTGAACAGAGTCGACTGAGTGAAATCCTCGGCACGATTGCCCGGTTGGGTTATCAGCCGCGCCCGCTACAGGCCAGTGAAACCAGTGTGGATCAGCGTGAAGCTGAGAACCGGCAGTCACTGAAACGGCTGGCAGTGGCGGGTTTTGGCATGATGCAGGTAATGACTTATGCCATTGGCGTCTACTGGGGCGATTATCAGGGCATTGATGCCGGAATGCGCCAGTTTCTGCATCTGATTAGCATGTTAGTGGCTACGGTTGTGGTGTTTTATGCGGGCCAGCCGTTTTTTAAGCATGCTTACTACGATCTGAAAAACCGCCACTTGGGTATGGATGTGCCGGTGGCGCTGGCGATTGGTGGGGCGTATGCCGCCAGTGTCTGGCAGTTGCTGATTGGCCAACAGGAAACCGCTGGGGTGTATTTCGATTCGGCGGTGATGTTTGTATTTTTCCTGTCGCTGGGGCGCTTTGTCGAAATGCGGGCGCGTTACAGTGCGGCGTCAAGTGCCGATGCGCTGCGCCAGTTATTACCGCCACTGGTGCAGGTATGGCGTGAAGGTGAAAGTCAGATCTTAGCACCGGAACAGGTGCAGCGTGGTGATGAGGTGGATGTGCTGACCGGGGATATTGTGCCCTGTGATGGTCGGGTGCTGAGTGGTGAGGCGTGGCTGGATGAGTCTTTACTGACCGGAGAAGCACAGGCAGTGGCGCGGGCGGTTGATCAGCATGTTACCAGCGGTACTCAGTTAACATCGGGCAGTTTGCGCATTGTTGCCACCCGCGACTGGGAACAATCCACGATTGCCTCAATTCGTCAATTACTAGGGCGGGCACAGGCTTACCGTCCACAGCGTATCCGTTTAGCTGATCAATTATCACGTTATTTTGTGGCGGTGCTACTGGTACTGACCCTGGTGGTGGCGGGTGTCTGGTATTTCTTTATTGCGCCGGAAGAGGTGTTTCGTATTGTGCTGGCGATGCTGATTGCCAGTTGCCCCTGTGCCTTTTCATTGGCAACGCCAGCGGTACTTACGGTTGCCAGTCATTTTCTCAGTCGGAAGGGTGTTTTGCTGAGTAATGCTGATGCCTGCGAAACCTTGTTGGAAGTCGATCACTGGTGTTTTGATAAGACAGGAACACTGAGTACGGCTGAGCTGACGATTCGTCAGGTGGATACATTAACCGCTCTGCCGGAGCAGGAATGCCTGAATATTATCGCTGGTATTGAACAGCACAGTGATCACGTGTTGGCGAGTGCCTTTCCTGTTGCTGATTCCCATTGTGTGACGCAGGTCGAAGTGGCGCACGGGCGTGGGATTAGCGCCATGGTTAATGGTGAGCAGTATTTTGTCGGCAGCATGAGTTGGGTCGCTGAGCAATGTGCTGTTACTCAGTATCCGGCGATGGAGCGGCAGCACAGTCTGGTGGTATTGGGTAAGCCGGGGGTGCTGCTGGCAGTGGTTTACCTGTCAGATAAGCTGCGGGCGGACAGTGCTAAAACACTGCAATATCTGGGTAAACAGGGCAAGCGCATTAGCCTGTTGAGTGGCGACCGTACAGCTGTGGTGAAGCATTTTGCGCAGGATCTTGCACTGGATCATTGCCAGGGAAATTTGCTGCCGGAAGATAAGATGTTGTATCTGCGTCGTTTACAGGAGCAGGGACAGTGTGTCGCTATGGTGGGAGATGGTGTAAATGATGCGCCGGTGCTGGGACAGGCAGATGTCAGTATTGCCATGGCGAGTGGCAGTCAGCTGAGTCAAAGTCATGCTGATATTATTTTGCTGGGCGGGCGGTTACAGGGGCTGATCACTGCATTGCAGGTATCAGCGCGCGCCCGGCAAATCATTCGTCAGAATCTGGGTTGGGCACTGGCTTATAACCTGGTTGTTTTGCCGTTAGCAGCGTTGGGGATGCTGGAACCCTGGATGGCGGCAATTGGGATGTCGCTGAGTTCGTTGCTGGTGGTGTTGAATGCGCGGCGGTTGAATAATTTGAGGTTACCATGACAATCATATACCTGTTAATTCCACTCAGTCTGATCCTGACCGCTGCCGCGATTGGAGCCTTTTTCTGGGCCGTACGCTCCGGGCAGTTTGATGATATGCATACACCGGCTCTGAAAATTCTGGATGATGAGGAACACAGCCCGACAACTACAAGCAATAATGACAGGGAGAATTAGTGATGGAACTTGTATCAGCTTTTTTATCGGCACTGGTGCTGGGGCTGTTGGGTAGTATGCATTGCGTTGGCATGTGTGGCGGCCTGCAAACCTTGTTGAATAGGCCTCAGGCAGTACGCAAGCCACTGGAGAATCAGCTGCATTTAATTGCGCTGAATTTGGGGAGGGTAACTTTATATAGTCTGGCTGGAGCGATGTTTGGTTTTATCGGTGCTGAGCTGGGAACACAATTGGATGTGCCGGGTTGGTCAGTATTGTTGCGTCAATTGACGGCTGTGATGATTATTGTGGTTGGTTTGCAACTACTGCTGAAAATTGAACGGCCGCTGGCATTTCTGGAGAAAGCCGGTTATGGCTTATGGCAGCGTATTCAACCCTTGCTGAGTCGTCCGGGGCCATTTACCTATAGTCAGTCGTTCCGGCGTGGTTTGTTGTGGGGATTTTTGCCCTGTGGCCTGGTGTACTCGGTGCTGGCAATTGCGACGGTGAGTGGTTCTGCGGCGGGTGGCTTACTGACCATGCTGGGGTTTGGGATGGGAACCTTACCGGCTTTGTTGCTCACCGGTCTGGTGTTGTGGAAGTTTAAGCAGGTGTTGCAGTCAGGGCTGGTGCGTCGTGGCGGTGGGGTGTTTTTTATTCTGGTGGGGCTGATGATCCTGATGCCAACGCTGATGAGGCATATGGGGAATATGCCTCATCATTGAGTGGCGAAAGCTTACCAGTCTCCCTGCCAGAAGTGTCCATCATGGTAGTAGTACAGTTTGTCGCCAATTATGATGCTGCGATCATTGCTGTACCATGACCATTTCGCATCACCATTCAGTGGTTTCATCGCACCAAGGTGCTTAATACGACGCTGTTTACGGTCAACTTCAAAGCGGTGCAGGCCGTCCTTGGCCTGATAATTA
>JBMZDK010000354.1:0-3751 GCA_049614265.1 Thiolinea sp. | reverse complement strand
TTGCTGCTCCAGCCAGCCACTGCTCAGTGCTTCAGTGAGTCTTCCCTCAAAACCATCAGGATTCGGTTCACGGGTTACGCATGAAATGTATTGCAGCTGTTCCGGATGTTCAGCCAGTGCAGTCTGAATCAGCTCCTGATATGCCAGTTCATCACGTATCGCCACACCATGAATCAGTACAATCTTCTCAAACTGCTGCCAGATTTTTTCTGTGCGCAACATGGATAAATAAGGCCCCAGTCCGGTACCGGTAGCAAACAGCCATAACTCCGGCTTCTGTGGCAACTCTTCCAGCACAAAAAAACCATTAGCCGGTTGTGAAACCTCTACAGTATCGCCCGCCTGTAAAGCCGCCAGCGCATTGGATAAACGACCATCCGGCACAGTATTAAAAAAGACCTCCGCCACCGGATCATCCGGTGCATTCACCAGTGAGTAGGACTTGGCAACTTTCTCTTCACCCACCGGCAGTTGTAAACGCACAAACTGCCCCGCCCGAAAAGCCTGCATCGTCATATTTATTTTTAATGCATATAAACGTTCACTCAGACGTGTATTGCTGATCACTTTGCCTTCCACAAAAGCAGAACGGGTAATAGGTGTCGCCATAGTCAATAACCTAGTAAATTACTCGGAAATCGCATTCTAACAGAGTAAAGTCATTGCGCTATTAACCGGGATTTTGCGGGGAAATCCCTGAATTCATGATGTGCCTCAATGTACAGACTGAAGAGCTATTTCATACGACAGATGAAGCACATATGTTATGCTCAATGCAGTTAATAATACGCATGAAATTCCTGAAAACTTTGCACGCGTAATAACTCCGGTGACGGTAAAAAGGAGCAGGTGAAATGCTACCAGGCAGAAACCAGGCAGGGGACGGTCAATGAAAAAAGTGCTGATAGGTTTCTTTTCACTCATCATACTTGGGCTTGCTGCATTTTTTATCTTTGCACCGGGTATTGCTGTGCAACGCATGAATCCGATAACGCCGCAACAGCCTCATAAGGTTTCAGCTAAAGCACAGGCACTCCACCAGCGCCTGACAATCATCGATTGGCATGCAGACAGCCTGTTATGGAAAAGAAATTTACTGCAGCGGGATAATAAAGGGCATGTTGATTTCCCCCGCCTGCGTGAGGGCAATGTTGCTGTACAGATGTTCACCACAGTGACAAAAACACCGGCAGGTCGAAACTATTTTGCCAACCGTACAGATGCTCAGGATCAGATTACCTTACTGGCAATGGGACAGTTATGGCCGCTGCGAACCTGGGATGACCTGACCGAGCGGGCACTCTATCAGGCAGAAAAACTACAGCACATGGCTGACACCGCACCAGAATCAGTCAGCGTGATCCGGAACCGGGATGACCTTAAAGCCGTATTAGCCCAACGCAAGCAAGGCAGCAATATTACCGGCGCACTCATTGGCGCTGAGGGTGGGCACGCCTTATCCGGCAAGCTGGAAAACCTTGACCGGCTGGATGCTGCCGGTTTCCGCATGATTGGACTGACCCACTTCTTCGATAATAAACTCGGCGGTTCACTGCATGGGATTTCAAATCAGGGGCTGACTGCCTTTGGTCTCAATGTTGTTAAGGCCATGGAGCAAAAGAAAATCATTGTTGATTTATCCCACACTTCACAGAAAATGGTGCAGGATGTGCTGGCAATAGCCAAACGTCCGGTGGTAGTGAGTCACACCGGTATTTACAGTCAGTGTAAAACCAGACGTAACCTCCCCGACCGCCTGATGAAACAAATTGCAGCCAAAGGCGGACTGATTGCGGTCGGCTACTGGGCTAATGTAACCTGTAATGATTCAGCTACAGGTGTAGCAAAAACCATCGCCGCAGCGGTTAAACTGCTGGGTGAGGATCATGTAGCACTGGGATCAGATTATGATGGTGCTGTTGGCGTCGGATTTGATACCTCCGAACTCTCTGGTTTAACTCAGGCATTACTGGATACAGGATTATCGGAACGGGTGATCGGTAAGGTGATGGGTGGAAATTCAGTGCGGTTTTTAATGGAGAATTTACCCTGAATCCCTAAACAAATTAATCTGCCTGACAGCATATAATGCCTGTTACAAGGCCAAAACCGTTGCGGGCACTGACAGTGCTTAAGACACTGCACCGCATACAATGGAGTAATCACATGCAAACCTTTTTCAGCGAATCGCATCGCCTGCACTTTCCACAGGGCGAGCTGTCCGGCGGCGAACTGGTTACACCTTTTGAACGCCCGTCACGGGTGGAATACATCCTGCAACGTTTACAGGAACGCCAGTTCAATAAGACAACCACCCCCGATGCCATTGATTTTGCACCGATCCGACGCCTGCATGATCCGGGATTTCTGGATTTTCTGGAAAATGCCTGGGACGAATGGAAACAGGAGGGGTTTGCCGGTGAATTAATCCCGACATCATTCCCGGTACGCCGCATGCAGGATCAGCGTCCGCCGAAGAATATCGACGGTAAAGCCGGGTACTACGCGCTGGCAGCAGAAACCGCAATTACTGCTGGTACCTGGGAAGCCGTGCAATCTTCCTGTGCCTCCGCGCAATCAGCACAACGCCAGGTAGCAAACGGTGCGGACTCAGCTTTTGCACTATGCCGCCCTCCCGGCCATCACGCCGCACCTGATATGTTTGGTGGTTATTGCTTCATCAACAACGCCTCAGTCGCTGCTGAAATGTTCCGTATGAATGGCACTGATAAAGTAGCAGTGCTGGATATTGATTTCCACCACGGCAATGGCACGCAGGATATTTTTTACCAGCGCGACGATGTGTTTTTCGCCTCACTCCATGGCCACCCGGAAGATGCCTTTCCCTACTTCACCGGCTATGCGGATGAGACCGGCACAGGTGCGGGGACAGGTATGACGGCCAATTATCCGATGCGTCCGGGCACCGCCTATGATGTCTGGGCGGAAGCACTTCATGATGCCGTTAAACGCATCAAACAGTTTGGTGCAGAAGCACTGGTGGTTTCACTGGGCGTGGATGCGTTTAAAGAAGACCCGATCAGCTTTTTCAAACTGGAATCTGAAAGCTTTTTACACGCCGGGAAAGTGATTGCTACGCTGAACCTGCCAACGGTGTTTATTATGGAAGGCGGCTACGCCGTTGAAGCAGTCGGCATCAATACAGTGAATGTACTGGAAGGGTATCTGGGAGCCTGAGGAGAAATATGATGAGAAAAGTCACCGTTGCCACCAGCCAGATGACCTGTAGCTGGGATATAGACGCCAATATTGCACAGGCAGAAGCACTGGTGCGCGAGGCACACGCACAAGGCGCACAGATTATTCAGTTACAGGAACTGTTCGAAACCCCTTATTTTTGCATCGACCAGCATCCCGAACATTTTGCACTGGCACAACCGTATGCAGGAAATACGCTGATAGCTCATTTTTCTGCGTTGGCACGTGAACTGGAAGTCGTATTACCGATTTCGTTTTTCGAGCGGGACAGCAATACCCATTACAACTCACTCACGGTGATTGATGCCGATGGTTCGCATACCGGGGTGTATCGAAAAACTCACATTCCCAACGGGCCGGGCTATCAGGAGAAACAGTTTTTCACGCCCGGTGACAGCGGCTTTAAGGTCTGGGATACGCGCTATGGCCGCATTGGCGTCGGGATTTGCTGGGATCAGTGGTTCCCGGAAGCGGCGCGTAGTATGGCATTGATGGGTGCAGAATTACTATTCTACCCCACCGCGATTGGCTC
>JBMZDK010000353.1:0-3772 GCA_049614265.1 Thiolinea sp. | reverse complement strand
CGTCAAACCCGCTCCATCAGTCTTACTCCGGCAGGCCAGTGCTTATTCACCGATCTGGATCAGGCGTTTACAGGCATCCGGCAAGGATTGCATAAACTGGAGCGTTTCAACCGCTCGCACAATAAGACACTCACCATCAGCACAACGACAACATTTGCGGAAAAATGGCTACTGCCCAGATTAGCTGGCTTTAACCAACGGTATCCACAGTGGGATGTCTGCGTGCTCAGCGGTGAACGCTTGGTCGATTTTCAGCAGGACAATGTTGATCTGGCAATACGCTTTGGGCGCGGCGTTTATAGCGGTTTGATCACCGAACCATTGAGCGCGGGCAATTCGGTTGCAGTGTGCAGCCCACAATTGCTGCAAAAACAGGATTTTCCGTTACGCACAGTAGAAGACTTACAGCACCAAACCCTGATTGAAACCCATTGGCCACAGGAGCATTTCCTGATTGCACCTTCCTGGGAAAGCAGCTTGCAGCAATGGGGATTAGGGAATTTGCAGCCTCGGAAAATTCTGGGCTTTAATGTTGATGGTTTGTCCATCCGTGCAGCCATTAATGCGCTGGGCGTGGCATTAGTGCATGAGGTTCTGGTGCAGGATGACCTCGCCAGCGGCGTATTGGTGCGGCCTTTTCCGGAATTGATGATCGAATCAGTATTTCGTTTTCATCTGGTTTACCCCGAAACGGAACGGGATGCTTTGAAAACGGTGCAATTTCGGGAATGGTTGAATACGTTTGATTTTTAAGCTGCTCGACACACCTGATCAGCCAACTTCAGCATTGTAGGCATCCGGTATGCGCCGTGCATCTGTGTGATGAGTGCTTTGGCTACTGATAGTTCTATTCCCGCTGCGGTGACATACAAAGGATTTTGGCTGTTACCACGCAATATTCCACATTCTGCTGGCGTACTGGTAAACGCTGATTTCGCCACACCAACAACAGGAATCCGCCCATCAAGCGCATCATAAAGGTGTTTTCCCAGGCCCGGCTTTTCCGCTTCATCCAGATAGACAAAACCATCAACAATGATGCACTCCGGTTCAGCAGGCAACTCCTTTAACAACGCCAATAAGCAGGGTAATTCGCGCTTGTAAAACTGGCCGGGGACATACTCAGCAACTTCCGGGATATGTACAGTCACAATGTCGCTGGCTTCGGCGGAATCCCAGTTTTTGAGGAGGACGCCTGCTGCGGTGGCGGTGTTTTCGGTGTAGTGGACATCTGTTGCGAGGATCATTTACTCTCGCCCCAATACTCACCAACCACTTCAATCAGCCCAACGATATTGTCATTAAGTTCCTCCAGCTTCTCAGCTGGTATCCACCACTCGGTATGATGTGATGCGCCGACCTGTTCGATTTTATACTGATCCATGAATGCCTTTTTGACTTGGAAACAAGTGACATAACCGACCTTGCTGTCTTTGATATTCCATTGTGTCGCTATCTCAGTTGCATACTTTTCATTAGTTACCGGATAGAAAATAGGCTGTTCTGGCAGTCTGGGTGGCCACTTTTTAAAGCCACTGGCCTCGACCAGCTTTAGTTCTTCCGGGCCAGTCGGGCGGTACATTGTGATTACACCTTCCATTTGAACAACCCCTCAGCCATCTCAACAATCTCCTGTCGCCAATACAACTTATCCAGCCATTCTGGTGGAATACCATCATAGCCATAATACGCTCCAGCCACTTGGCCGCAGATAGCCGCCGTCGTATCGGCATCATCACCCAGATTAGCCGCCCGCAGAACTGCTTCGCGAAATGAGTCAGTACGATAGAAACACCATAATGCCGCTTCCAATGCATCAACCACGTAACCACTGCCACGAATCTCATGACGAGACTTCATGAGGAACTCACCTGTCTGAATCGCCGCGATTTTTGCCGCGTATGAGGTTTCCTGATGTTCTGTTATAACCTCAAATTTATCCTTACCCTGCAAAGCATTACGCAATATCGAGGCAAAAACTGCACAAGCTTCAACTGCTTCTTCAGCGCCATGCGTTGTACGCGAGCTATCGCGGGCATACTGAAACAACTTCTCATGATCATGGTAGGCTAAAACCACTGGCGCGAACCGCATGATACTGCCGTTTCCGGCTGAACGAGGGTTTGTGCTGCCTGCGTACGGATTGCCATCAGCCAGAAAGCGTTGCAATGCACCTCTCACCGTCATGCCGATATCAAAACACTCGCCAGTGGCGCTCATGTAGCCGTGTTGATACCAGTTACAATAGCGATTCATCTGGTCAACCGGGTCAAAGGCTTTTTGGTGAATCAGGCTTTGCGCCAGGCATAAGGCCATTGAAGTGTCGTCTGTCCATTGACCGGGTTTTAAATTGAAAGGGCCGCCACCAACCATGTCGTGGATTGGGTGGAAAGAGCCACGTGGCTGGAATTCCAGGGTTGTGCCGACAGCGTCGCCAACGGCAAGGCCGACTAACATTCCGGTGGCTTGATTTAGGCTCAACAATCTTTCTTGTTCACTCACGTAGCTGCTCCCTGACCGACATAAGAATATGCCCTAACCGGTTTTTCCCTTTACCATCACCACCATCACCCCAGTAATCATCATTTTCCGTATGCTCAACTATGACTGCATCGCCAGTCGACAACAGCAGTTCGGTTAACTCAGGGTGCTGGGAAAACTTGGCGAGTACCGCATCGCGCATAACCTGCTCTTTTACCGATTCCCAGTCTCTGCGCAGCCGACGTTTACGATCGCGGCCCTTACGGGCAGCTTCCATTGGCGTTTTTGCCTTTTGGATTTCGTTACGATCTTTGGCATCCTGGAATTTCATCGCCTGGAAATAATGTTCGCTGGTTGGCCAAACTTTCTTTTTTAGTTTTATCGGGAACAGCGCAAAATTGGAGAACTCACCGTACTCATCAGCAGTGCTGTAAAATTTGATTTTTTTGGTCATACCTTATAGCTTTTCCATTATTAATCATTAACTTAATCACATTCACTCTAAAGTTACCACTTCCTGTGGAAGCAAGTTCCAAGTATTTATATCCGGCTCGCATCTGCGTAATAAAAAGTCCTTTTCTTGCCAACTCCTCATTAAATCCAAGAGTTCTTCATGTGTTAGCGATTGCCTTTTACTCACATTTTTATAAATATGCTGCCCTAAATACACTTCCCTAATTGCATCTACCGGAATATCAAAGAGATACAATGGACGCCCAGATACTGAAATTTTTCTCCAACCGTTGTGCCTTCCCTCTGAAAAATGATAGCTGAAAGGTAAATTAGAAATATTTTTCACCACCCTAACTTCTTCCTCATACCCCCCATTCAAGTGACTTATACAAGAATGCTCTTTTAACCAGATTAAAAGCATCAGGATCAAAATTCACACTATTTCCAATCGCCATAAGCTGATCGGAGCTAGGCATTGGCAAGTCTCGGTGCGGCTTAGTAGAGGTATAAACCACCTCTCCATATTGGCTGGGTATAATACAAGAGCTAGCATCAGACAATCCTGCACTATCAACATCGAAACCAATCACCACACCTTGATGTGAATCACCGTAATGCGACCACATGAGAGGATTAAGAGGTTGGCGGGTCAAAGATAAAACGCCATATTGTCTTGAGAATCTATTCTTGCAGGCTCCAGTAGCTGTTCGAGGAGTTACATTCAACTCCCCATTTTCTTTAAACCCAAATGAAGTGCATTCAAAAGGATCATTCAAGTCTTCTAAACATGAAAATCCAACTGAAGGCTCATCAATAACCTTTCTTGCTGCTTCAAACG
>JBMZDK010000352.1:0-3775 GCA_049614265.1 Thiolinea sp. | reverse complement strand
AAATCCGACTCAGTCGGCGAGCCTTCCACCTGCACCCAATAAGTCTTACTCATTTTATGTTTTGGATTGGCAATTTTATGCTGTAGCTTGCCATTATCAGTCAGAACCAGTAGGCCTTCACTGTCACGATCCAGCCGTCCTGCAGCATATACACCAGGCACTGGCACAAAATCCGCCAACGTTTTGCGCCCTTCACCATCAGTGAACTGGCACAAAACGTCAAATGGTTTGTTCAGCAGGATTACTTTGGCCAAAACACGCCCTCAATCTTCAGCACTGACCAATACCGCTTTAAATCCATCGGTGGCAAAAGTGTCAAAGCTATCATCTGTACGCCAGATAAAATAAGCTTCAATTCCTTTTTCCAGAGCAAAAGCCTTACCTTTTACCTCCCCCATTGCCATCAGCATAGTTGCATAAGCATCCGCCAGCATCGTGTTTTCCGCCAGCACCGATACTGAAGCCAGACTGTGTTTAACCGGCTCTCCTGTGCGCGGGTCAAAGGTATGCGAATAACGTCGCCCATCCGCAGTAAAATAATTACGGTAATCCCCCGAAGTCGCCAAACCACCCTGCTTTAGCAGTAAACCCTGCTGCACCATGCGATCCAGTGCCACCGGTTTTTCTACCGCAATACGCCAATCATCACCGCGCGGGCTTTGACCTTTTGTATGAATTTCTCCGCCTATTTCCACCATGTAATCACCGGCACCAGCTTTATTCAGCACTGCTGCCAACTGATCAACCCCATACCCCTTGGCAATTGAAGACAGATCAATATACAACCCTTCAACTTTTTTGCGTAAGGCAGGCGGATCAAGACGCACTTCCAGTTTCTGATAGCCCACGTTTTTCATAGCAGCAGCAATATCTTCTGCACCCGGAATTTTTTGCTCACCAGACTTGCCTGCCCCAAACCCCCAAAGATTAACCAGTGGCCCAACAGAAGTGTCATAGATACCTTCACTTAACTCACTGACTTTCTGTGCCTCCATGGCTACTGCAGCCAGATCTTTTGATACCGGAAACCAGTCCAGCGTTTGTTGGCGGTTAAACTCAGATAGCTCAGAATCTTTCTGCCAGGTCGACATCTGATCGTTAACCGTTTTCAACGCAGTTTCCAGCTCAGGCTGCAATACATCAGTTTGTAATGCTGAATCATCAGCAGGCACGACAATGGCACTCCAGCTTGTGCCCATCGTCTGTCCCTGCAACTTCAGGACAGTTTTTTCCTGCTTATCACAACCGCTAAGCGTAAAAACCAGAAAAAATGCCAGCACTAGGGCTGGCATGGTAAAAGGAAATGAAATATGCATATGATCGTTGTTGCTGTCTGTTAACCCGATGCAGGATTTTTATCGATACCGGACGGGTTTGTAAAGCGATCATTCAGTTGTTGCACAAATTTATCAGTCGCATCGCGGATAGACGCCAACCGTTTACGGGTTCCACGCCCCCAACCTTTGGGAGAACGGAAGAAAATGCTGCGCAATACACCAGTGCTTCGGCGAAAGGCCATTTTCAAATTACCCGCGCTTGTGTTTTCACTCATACCGGAAGCAATGTAACGCGCAACCCAGCCACGGATAAGGTGGTGTAACAGGAAAACCAGCAGCACCGGCAACGCTATAGCCACCGCCAGATTAAGCGGCCCTGCTGTAGCCAACTCCAGCCACGGCGGATTGAATGACAGGCCATTCCACCAATCAAGCCAAACACTCAATAACGCCAGGCCAATCGCCAGACCACTGAAAATAATACCGTCCCAAATCAGCACATCTCTCCGCCATCGGCGCAGAGCCGCCTGTAATTTTGGCACAGCCTGTTGCTCAATTTCATTGGACAGCGACTCCATTGCTCCAACAACACGGTAAACACGTTCAGTATTCACTCCGGCAATACGCTCAGCAATCTCTTTATAGTCAGCATCCCGCTTAGCCACATAGCGCGACCAAACCGCTTCATCTTCAACCGGTACCGCAAGCTTATCATTAAACAGGATATAGAAACTGCCAGCTGTCATACCACTCTGCACTAACGCTTTCTGCCAGGAAGACACAATATCTTCCAGATTATCATCCCGTGCTGAAGTATCAATCTGGTTGAGAATAAACAGAAACTTACTGCTATCATTACGTCGCTGCGCTCCGCGCACCAGATGTTCCAGCGTATCCTGCATTGCACCCGGCTCAGGGTGGCGGGCATCAAAGAATACTAACACCAGATCAGATAACTCGATAATATGATCCGTAATCCGCAATGTTGACTTACGCTGTTCGTCCGCATCAAAACCGGGCGAATCGATCAAAATTTTACCGCGCAACATCTCACTCGGGGCAACTTTCATCTGCAGGTAATTATCGATTTTTGCCCCTTCGCCCTGACTAACATGTTCGATTTCCTCACTAATCTGATAGAAAGGAAAGCGCGGATCACCATCCAGCGCCAGCCCCGGCAATGTCCGTAACGAGGAGTCAGGGCTAAACGTAATCACTGTAAATTTATCGTCTACCGCCTGATTGCCGGTACGCTGTAAATCAATATCGAGGAAGGTATTGATAAAGCTGGATTTACCAGCCGAAAAGGTGCCCATAACAGAAATCATTGGCCACCAGGAAATTTGTGTAGCGTACGAATCACCGGCTGCAATTAAGCCGATCTTGCGGGCGACTTTATCCAGATCGCGGTATTTTGCGACTACATCGACGAGTACAGGGTTTTCACGCTTCAAATGCTCCTGCAACCGTTTTAACCGCTGATCCATTCTTTTTGCGGGTGTCATTGTCTGTCCTTGCCTGCCGGAAAAACCGGCGTCAACCGGAGAGCCAGAGACAATAAAGCATGCCTATAGCATGCTCGTTCTGATCCCCTGTTTTAAAAACTTCATTGACAAGCCGGATATTTCTACCCGACTTGTCAATAATGCGACATATAGAGCATAAAAAAGTTGTTAAGGAACTTGCGTAACCACCCGCTTAAAACATATAGAGGGTCTGTCCAACAAACTTATTTCATACTGCTTATTATTATAATGCTATCACTCAAGCCAGGCCGTGATTTCCTCACCTTTTGCAGGATCAATCAGATCCGCGTAAACCTTGATATTCCGCAGCTCTGACATTCTGTTCTGCTCACGTAACCAGGGAGCAATCTCAGCATACAGCGCAACTGCTTCCGCACTTTTGCCCTGCTTCCAGAAAACATTGGCCAATTCACCTTTGTATTCCGGCTGATTGCCACGTTGTAACAAGGACTGGTAAAACTCAACCGAGCGATCAAAATCCTCACTCCAGTAAGCTTCACGTGCTGCATGCAGCAGATCATGATCACTGCTGGCATCAGCCTCTGCAGTTGCTTCCTGAGCGGCTGTATCAGCAACTTCAGCACTTTCTGTCTCTGTTGTTTCACTCTCAGCGCTATCTTCAGCAGCCGTCTGTTCTGCTGTATCAGCATCAGTAGCTTCTGCAGTTTCTGACTCACCATCTGCAGACTCGGTGCTTGCTGCTTCAGCAGTTTCTGAATCACCATCTGCAGACTCGGTGCTTGCTGCTTCAGCAGTTTCCGTTTCACCTTCGGCACTACTGTCTTCAGTCGCCGCCTGCTCTGCTGTATCAGTCTCGCCATCTGTAGATTCTGTACTTGCTTCCGCAGTTTCTGTTTCACTGTCAGCGCTGCTATCTTCAGTTGCTGTCTCTGTCTCAGCCTGAGCGACGTCACCTTCAGCAGAACTTTCTTCCGCTTCAGCAGTAGCATTATCTGCCTGTTCAGCAGTATC
>JBMZDK010000351.1:0-3785 GCA_049614265.1 Thiolinea sp. | reverse complement strand
GTTTTCATTGCTAATAATATCGTCAATAAAGGGTGGGCAGAAATGTCCACCCTTTGGTTTTATCCGGAAAAGATGGGTTTGCTTTAAGGGTATTAATAGGTGAACTTCCCGTCCCGCAATAAGTCCGCTTCCATCATTTCGACCTCACGGGAGCCGGAAATAACAATTTCAGGATCGGGTACATAATCCAGCGTTTGATCTCTGCGTTCATAAGGGACTGAGTTTAGAATAACTTTCATAACATTCAGACGGGCACGGTATTTGTCATTAGAGCGAATAACAACCCAGGGAGCAGCAGAGGTGTGCGTGCGTTTGAGCATGCTGTATTTCTGGTTGGTGAAGTCATCCCAGCGTTCCTGTGCCTGCATATCCACTTCACTCAGTTTCCACTGGCGCAGAGGGTCGTCTTTGCGTCTTTTGAAGCGGCGGGCCTGTTCTTCTTTGGTGACGCTGAAATAAAGCTTGATAAAGACAGTGCCCTGTCGTACCAGGTCTTTCTCAAAACCGACCACGCCTTTCATGAAGTTTTTGTATTCCTGTTCGGTGCAAAAACCAAATACCGGTTCCACCATTGCGCGGTTGTACCAGCTGCGGTCAAACAATACCATTTCACCACCACGGGGGAACTCTCGCACGTATTTCTGAAAAAACCATTGTGTACGTTCTGTTTCGGTGGGTTTGCCTAAAGCCACCACCCGGTACTTTTTCTCATTCATATAGCGGGTGACCCGGCGAATCGTTCCTCCCTTGCCTGAGGCATCCCGGCCTTCAAACAAAATAATCATCCTGCGTTGAGTTTTCTCAAGGTACTTTTGGAGTCTGATCAGTTCAGCCTGATAGGGTTTCAGGCTTTGTTCGGTGCGGCGGCGTTTAACCGCTTTCTTCGTGTTGGCTTTCATGCGGCTCAGAGTTGCTTTTAATGCCGCGTTTTCCTGATTAAGTCGTTGAATTTCCTGCTCCAGATCGACCATATAATCTCCCGTTATGAACTGATGCGGTGATAGAACTGTCATATAGGTTCAGCAAGCCATAAAGCGCTCTTTATCTCCTGATACATGAATGAGCGCGAAGCTGCACAGCAGATTTTTAACAGGTAAAGCCCGCTATTAATCAGGTTTGGGTGCTAAAATACCTGATAAATCTGCATACATACTTATCATAGTAAGTATATCCAAATGGAAGCGGGGTGCGATGATAAATGTTAAAACACCCGCTTGATGTATACTGTTGAATGTACTTTATAATTATTTAGCTGCATCGCAGGGGTTTCCGACAGATAAAGTCCGTTACAAGAAGGGCTGAGCAACAAAATGTCAGATAGCTTTGCATGCACACTTAGCATTTAAATGGAGAGTTTCATGTTCTCAAAGTGGAAACAGGCCATGGTTTTGGCCGCATTGGCATTACCCGTTGGTCTGGCTCAGGCGGGTGGAAATATACAGGGACAACGTTACGGAGACTGGGGCGGACAGTGTGAAGTTGCTCCGGATAAATCAAGAGTTTGTTATATCCAGCAGGTTCTGTCGCAAAAAGGCCAGAAAACACCATTAATGGTGACAGTGCTGGGTTACGGTAAAGGTAAAAAATTCCCGACTGCAATTTTCGAACTGCCAAAAGGCGTCGATATGAAGCAGGGAGTGCAGCTGCGCGTTGACCGCTATAAGCCGGTAGGTTTTTCCGGGCGTTGTGACAATAAAGGCTGTCGCGCCGGTTTTACACTGGATAATCCACTGACGCAGCAATTCAGCAAAGGTAAACGGGTTTTAGTCGCCTTCAAAAAGCATGGTCAGAAAGATCCGGTTATTCTGCCGGTGTCGCTGAAAGGCGTAGCACACGGGCTGAAAATGGCACGTTAATGGTAATGCTGCCCTGATCTGTCAATCCACCGCTGTTAATTCCAGCTGGCGGTGGATTACTCCTTCCCAAGTCCTTTCATTTTTCCTGTTACATATTTCTTGTTACATTAAACCATCAAACTGTATTGCCCCGTCACGCAGCGGCTTACGGTTGATTTGATGGACTAAGTCCAGAATATCACGTTTGGTTTTGCGATAATTTTTGTCAATTGCAGGCTTGTATTCATAAGCAGCACGGGCAAACTTGTGATCCCAGTTAATCACTTCAATGCCATTAAAACGTGTTGGCTTGTTGTTATACAGTGTTTCAAAGCGTGTTCCGGGGATGGCTTTGAAACGCGCGGGACGTACCCGGTCAAACTCTTCCAGATGCTGATCAAGGAATTTGTGGGTTAACTGTAAATCTTCTGATGTTTCACCGGGGTAGCCCAGCATCATGGAGCAGCGGACGCTTAGCCCGGCGCGGTGTGCATCGCTGACAAATTGCTGATTTCGCTGGACATTGGTACCTTTCGCCATGCGCCGTGCCAGCTTCTGACTGCCGGTTTCCAGGCCAAAACTGATACGGGTCAGACCGGATTCGCGGGCAGCACGCAGGGTGTCGTAATCTAACCCATTATCACCCCTGCCATTAACATGAACGGTTGCAATCCAGCGCCCACCGGGAACGATTTTCTGGAAATTCTTAATCAGTCCGTACCAGACATCAAGATCAGAGTTCAGTTTTAAGTCGAGGAAAATGAAGTCCCGGCTTTGATAGCGCGCAGACTGTACCTGTAGTTCATTGAGGACGGACTGCAGTGAGCGTGAACGGTAACTGCGGCCATTGGATGTGGTGACATCGCTGCAAAATGTACAGACTCCCCAGCTACAGCCGCGCCCGGTCATCACCGGAATAATGCGGTGTGGATAGTCATCCCAGCCAAAGTCGTCAAAGTCCGGAATAGGCAGGCGATCCAGATCATCCAGTGGTGGTGCGATACCATTATGCTTGCGGTTCCTGACAAAAACGCCCTGTCTGACAGCAAGGTCTTTGCGCTGGATAGCGTCCCTGACCAGACCTGCAATGCTCAGGTCTGCTTCACCGGCGAATATAGCGGTAACCCCTTCGATTTCCTGCCATTCTGCGATAGTTTTTTCGCTGCTGAACGCCGGGCCGCCAAGTAATACCGGTATGTCCTGCAAGCGTGCGCGGTGAGCAATTTCTTTAACAACCGGATAGTGATCCAGATAGGCAGATAATAGGATAACATCCGGTTCATTCTTATCCAGCCAGTCTGACACTGCTTTTAAGGTAGGTTTGTGTGGGCTAGTCTGCCATTGTGTATGCGCTTTACGCAGTGGTTCGTGTAGCTTTTGCATCATAGGGTGAGTAGCAAAATTAACCCGCCGTTTCAGGTGTTCACGCCAGTCCTCTGCTTTTTCCCGTTCTATTGGTGGTGCACCAATCGTCAGGGGAGACAGCAAATCAACATGGAAACCGGCATTACGTAATGGAGCAATCAGATAGCCAATGGCCAGTGTCGGGTAGCGGGCAAAATTATTCAGATCAACAATCAGAACTTTGCTCATGAGCTTTTTCCTGTCTTTTAAGTGCAAGGGAACGGGGTGAGGAGTTTATTGTTAAGCAGCGAAAACCCAGTTTTCAAATACCCGGTCAACAGTGATGCAGCGTTCCTGTGAGGGTTGCATTAGAAATACCTGAATACTTTTGCATGCGGTACTTCTAGCTTAGTCAAGTTTTAGTAATTCGGCTGTCACCATTAATACCGTTTGTCGCTAACTATTACCGCAGAACAGATTTCTATGAACGTTTGAGCTGCAGCAGCAAAACAGGTCTGTCAGTCAGGAGCTATTCTGAATTTTAAATCGAAAATATGGATATTTTTATCTATTTATATCGCTTTAATAGATTTTGGTATTCATCAA
>JBMZDK010000350.1:0-3801 GCA_049614265.1 Thiolinea sp. | reverse complement strand
GATTTACTGCACTGAGTGTTTTGCCGGTGATAATCTGTACGTTTTGCTGAAGCAGGGTGCTTTGAATCCGTTCCTGCTCCAGCGTGTGATCTGTCCATGGTGACACTACGCTGGCTGGTGTCACGAAAGTCACCTCATGTCCGGCGTTGCTGAGCTGATCAGCAATAACACCTGCTATATAGGCCTGATCATCGTCGTAGATCACTATCGGCCCTGTCGGGATACTTTGCCCGGCCATCACCTGATCCGGGGTGAGTACTGTGATATTGTGGGAAGCGTTTAAACCAGTTAGCGGATAGCGGTTACTGCGGCCAACACCATCAGTGCGCCAATGGGAACCGGTGGCGAGAAAAATGTTATCAATAGCCAGTTCCTGCACCATGTCTGTTGTGACTTCGCTGTCAGTATAAATACTAACGTTGGCCATTTGTTGCAGTGCATAGGTGCGGTAATCGGCTACCCGGCCCCAGGCAGACAGGCCTTTCAGCCCCGATTCGCCACGTACCCGTCCGCCCAACTTAGTGTCGGTTTCACTCAGAATGACTTCGTAGCCGCGTCTGGCCAGGTGCAGGCTGCATTCCAGCCCTGCCGGCCCAGCACCAACTACTAAGGCCTGCGCATCCGTTTTCTTTGGTGTGTGACGTTCCGGATGCCAGCCGCGCCGCCATTCTTCCCCCATGGTGGGGTTTTGTGTACAGCGAATCGGAACACCGAGATTGTCGGCAGAAACACAGATATTACAGCCAATGCATTCGCGGATTTCATCAATGCGGTTATCACGGATTTTATTCGGCAAATAAGGGTCGGCAATCGATGGTCGTGCCGCGCCAATCAAATCCACGATGCCGCGTTTTACCATAGAGACCATAGTATCTGGTGAATTCAGGCGACCCACTGCCACTACAGGCTTAGTGGTAACCTGTTTGACAAATTCGATATAAGGTGTCTGATAGCCTTCTTCCTGTGCAAAACGTGTGGTCTGCGAATCATTCGACCAGTCTGAGACATTAACATCCCAAAGATCAGGTAGCTCCGCCAGCATTTCCACCACTGCACGGCCTTCTTCCTGTGCCTGCATGCCGTCATTGCCTTTCAATTCATCGACTGCAAAACGGAACGCTACGGCACAGCTATCGCCCACCGCTTCTTTGGTTTCTTCCAGTAATTCGCGGGTCAGGCGAATGCGGTTTTCCAGACTGCCGCCGTATTCATCACTACGGGTATTAAACTCTGGCAGCATAAACTGCTGAGTCAGCGTCATACCATGCCCGGCGTAAACGTAGATAATATCGAAGCCTGCTTTTTGGGCATTAAGTGCGGCCTGTTTGTGCCAGCGACGCAGTTCCCGGATATCACGCTTATTCATTGGGCGTGCTTGTAGGGTGTTGACCGCGTGCTGTGCCATGCTGACCGGGGCCAGTGGGGGAGTGCGTGAGAACAGGTTAGGGGAATGATAACCATTATGAGCCAGCTCGATCGCTGCGAGTGCACCATGCTTGTGCACTGCTTCAGTCATCAGTTGCAGTGCCGGTATATCGCGGTGATCCCATAGGCGCTGTTCGGCGTATGGCGATAAATCAGAGCTGGGGTGGATTTCGGTTTCTTCAGTGCTGACAACTGCCCAGCCACCTTCCGCTTTGATGCCACGCATAGCGGCATGTGCCTGAGGGCGAAGGTGTCCCATACCACAACAGTGGGGTACCTGATAAAAGCGGTTTTTAGCGGTAACCGGGCCAATTTTAACCGGCTCGAACAGGATGTCATAAGGGTTTTGCATCAGGAAAACTCCGCACTGAAAGGCGTTGATAGATTGTAGCCTTAAATTAATCTATCAATAAAATGGACGATCGTCCATTTGTTTCTTAGACTGTGCTGATGACCGATAAAAAGTTATCAGGGCATCCTAAAAAAGCCCGTCACCGTAACCTGTTGCTTGAGGCAACTACCGACATTATCGCCACTGAAGGTATTGCTGCTGCTTCTGTGACCCGGATTTGTGAACAGGCTGGTTTATCGCGCGGTATGGTGCATCTGCACTTTGCTAACAAGGAATCTCTGCTGCTGGAAGTGGCACGGGTAATGAATGTGCGCTATTTCAGTGCGATTGAGGAGTTTCTGCAAGGTTCTGGGCATAGTCCGCAGGAGAAGATCGAGGCAGTAGTGCAGGCTGATTTAAGTGAGGTATTGCTAAATCACAAATCGGTGAATATCTGGTATGCGTTTCGCGGCGAAGCGCGGAGTAATAATGGCTTTATGAAGTATACGGATACCCGTGATGCTGCATTGCGGGATCAACTGTTCAGTGCATTTCTGGCGTTATCAGCTAAAGATGACCAGGCAGTTATGTTGGCGCGTGATACCACACATGGCACGATTGCTTTGCTGGAGGGGATGTGGACGGACTTCTTCTTGCACAATGATCAGTTTAATCGCGACACGGCACAGAGGATTGTCTTCCGGTTTTTAGCTGCCCTTTATCCGGGCAACTTTGATCAACAGGGAGCACTGAAATGAACAATGAACTCTGTTAATGATCTTTCGTTATTCTGTGATTAAACCCTTTTCACGCAGACGTTCAACAAAAGTGCGCCGACGCTGATATTGCTCCATGATTCCCTGGAACTTTGTTGTAAACTGATCAGATTCTCCTTCCTGAGCGGCTAGCTCATAGAGGTCAAACAGATGATTGGCCGCCTGTTCGTAGTTTTTTGCCTGGCCCTGTGCAACCAGTTTTTCGACTTCCTGCCATAATGTGGTTTTCTGGTCGCTGAGTTTTTCAAGGTAAGCCCGACGTTTCTTTGCAGCGATCTGGCGTTTTTTTTCAGCAGCTATTTCGGCCTTGTTGGCTGCTTCTTTTTCGACGGTATAACGGTAGGACTGACAGGCATCTAATAAGGCCTGAATCCCCCGGCGTTCTGTCTGGTTAGTATCAGCTACGGCCTCCTGCTCGTGATTTTCGTTGTTCTCACTGGCTTGTCGCCAGAGCATTTTCAGGCGGCGATTCAGGTGTAACTCGAGCTTATCTTCACCCCGTGACAGGCGCAGCAGGTAATCTGCTTTTTCCTGCTCCGATAACATTGGCAGCCATTCTTCCGGTTTAAATGCTGTCTGCTGTGATAAGGGGGGGCTATTGACGGCCAAAGCCTGAATATCGATAAGGTCGATTTCCAGTAGCTCGGCAAAACGCTGCTGAGCGGGTGACAGTTCCGCTAAACCGGCAGGGATTGTTGGCTCCGGTGAGTCTTCATCAATTTCATCATTACACAGTGCTTTTTCGGCAGCCTTAAACCAGGCCAGGTATAACACCCGGAAATCCCCACGCAGCAGCTCATCACGCAATGGCAGCAGGCTATCCATCCACTCCCCGCCTTCAATCGACTCCCCATCGCCTTCTTCTTTACTAAAGTGCAGATCGAGGATGATTTGAGTGCCGCTCCGGTAATGATCTACTTCTTCTGAAATGAAGAAATCCTGACACTGGCTAACATCAAACAAGCTGGCAGGCAGGCGGAATAACAGACGACGGGTATCCCAGTTAGTCACATAGAGCATCATGTCGAACATTTCCTGTATCAGCTGCTCCGGGTTACCGCGAAAATCACCGTGGTTGTAAATAAATTCGGCACGGCGATTGGTAATCTGGGCACGGCTGGACAGGCGGACAAGCTCGTCTTTTTGCGCGGGGGTGAGTGACCGGTCAATGGCCCGGAAATCGTAGTATTGATATTCGCTCATGAATTTTTATGATCCGTCAAGGCTGTTAGGTGGCGATAATAGCAAACCATAGTTGATACTGGGAAT
>JBMZDK010000349.1:0-3818 GCA_049614265.1 Thiolinea sp. | reverse complement strand
GCGTTAAAAGACTTGAAGGCTTACCATGCTGATTTGTCACGTTGTGATTGGGCTGGCAAAGAATATCCCTGTATCCGGGTGCGCACTGACTGGCAAGGCTATGGCCCGGACAGGAATTATCTGATTATTGATCCGAAGTGATGCCCGTCAGGCTGCAGAATCTAACTCCTGATCCATGGCTTTACGCAACACATGGTTCAACCGGGTTTGATAACCTTTTCCGTCTGTTTTCAGCCAGGCCAGTACATCCGCATCAATACGCACAGTTACCTGTTGTTTGATTGGACGATAAAAACGCCCTACCACCGGCTTTGCCTGCCGCCATGCTTCCTCTGTAATTTCTGGAATATCACTGCAATCAATGGATTCATCAGACTTTTCCTGCAATCTTTTCAGCTCAGTTTGCTGTGATTCAGTCAATGGTGGCGGGTTAGTCGGATCCATTGAATACCTAGTAGTATTGGTTTTCTTGCTCATATAATTTTCGTTCCCTGGGCGTGGCTTCTCTGGCGGAAATAATACGGACAACTTCAGTGCTGTCTGTTTCATCCCAAACCAGGTGTGCAACCAGCAGCAACGTATAGTTCTGAACCATGCCTAATGTTTGCCAGCGCTCTTCACCGTTTTCTATCCGATCCTGTATGGAGACATGCAACGGATCAGCAAAGACCTGAGTAGCAGTTTCAAAGCTAACACCGTGCTTTTGAATATTGCTGTCGTTTTTATCAGGATTCCATTCAAATTCCATACAAGGCCCATTGCTTATTTGTAACTACATTTTAGCAGCTACCTAAGCGGAAGTCATGCAGGTAAATAGCTTTTGAGAAGACGCCTTATCACAATCAATTTGGCGTAGGCTGCTGCCACATGAGACAACCTGATACACTGTCTCAATTAAACTGATGGGCAGTCTGAGACAATGGCTAATGTATCTCTAACACAAGCTGCAAAATTAGCAGGAGTCAGCAGGGCAACCCTGTATCGGAAATACATAAACACAGGTGAAATCACTGTCACAACTAGCCGTGATGGGAAAAAACAAATTGATACCTCAGAGATAATTCGAGTGTTTGGGGAGATTAAAGGCACAGAAGAACTAACACCAACACAACCTACTGATCAAATTAGACAGCCTGAGACAAGGCAAGACACTGTCTCAGGAACAAAGAAAAGACAGCTTGAGACACCATCAGATAATCAGGCTTTGCATTCTGAAATAGCTTTACTTAAAGAAAGACTGAAAGCCTCGGAGAAAGAAACCGAATCACTCAGACAGGATAAACAATGGCTGCAATCTCAAGTAGAGGGATTAACTGAAGGTATCAAACTACTAGAAGGGCCAAAGCATCCTCCCCTTTGGTGGCAGTTCTGGAAGTAATCAGATAGCGTTGGTCAACGCCAGTTTATGCGCGAAATCCGGATTATATTCTTTCGGACATTCGTTATTTGCACCTATCCCGTAAGAAAATTTAGCCGGAACGAAGTATTGCTAAACCACCTGACCGGCGTACACTGCGCCGCTTAATCAGGTATATTTTTAAAAGATCGGCACCGGCATGAATACACTGCTGCAATTTTTGTTTCCCTTCACACTCTGGCTTCCCAACGTTACCCGCGACATCCTGGAAGCTGACACTGATGGCCGGGCTAACAGTTTGACGACGATTACGTCATCTTAATAAAGGAGCTACAACAATGAAAAAATGATTCTATGCAAATGATTAGTGAGACTGAGGTTACTATGCTTCGCAAGTTAAGCTTTCAATATCCATAAAACTATCAAAACATATTTAACCAGATTAAGAGTATTTATGGCAAAATCTATTCAAGACTTAATATCAGGCAATAAAAAGTGGACAGAAAAAATCCTGAAGGATAACCCTGATTTCTTCACTACGTTATCAAATGAGCAGAAACCGCAATTTTTATGGATTGGTTGTTCCGACAGTCGAGTGCCTGCATCTGAAATCACAGGCACTCGGCCTGGTTCGATATTTGTACAAAGAAATATAGCGAATGTTGTATCTCATACTGATTCTAACTTACTTAGTGTGGTGTACTTTGCGGTTAAGGTTTTGAAAGTCAAACATATTATCGTTTGCGGCCACTACGGCTGTGGAGGAGTTGAATCTGCAATGAGCAATGAAATGTTTGGCTTTTTAGACAACTGGCTTTTGCACTTAAAAGATGTATACCGTACACACCAAGCTGAACTGGATTTAATAGATGATAATAAAAAAAAGTTAAATCGTTTTGTTGAGCTTAATATCATTACTCAGGTTAGTAATTTAGCTAAAGTATCCTTCATTCAAGAAGAATGGGCGAAGGGTCAATTTCCCTATATTCACGGCTGGGTGTATGGACTCAGCGATGGTTTAATTAGAGATCTAAACGTCAGTATTAATAGCAATAAAGACCTTGAAAGCATTTATCAGTACTCCAATGAGAAATAAAAGATGAGTAAAATATTTATTAGTTGTCCTGAGTGTGGGCTGGAACACGCTATAAGAGAGAAATTTGGCGAAGCCTCTTTTTTCGTATCAGCATTGGGTGGGGTAATAACCTCAGAACAATCTACTTTGATGGGAAGCATAGAGCTGTTGATCAAAGATCAGGGGGCAGAGAGTTTGTCCGTTGTTGTAAGCCCTACATGTCGATTTTTGTTTGGTGCCCCAGAGTCAGGGATTAATGAGTCAGAGATTTACACCGCTTTTTGTAAAAAACGTGGTGTGTCTACATCGACACTCAGTTTCGATGATAAGAATGAATTTTTAAGAAATGACTTATTACCTAAAACTCTAGAAATCTTAGCGAATTGCCGAATTGGTCAAAATAGAGCTATGAGTAACGAAATAGAAATCGGCGCACTTTTATACAATGCAGAATATAAAGAATTCGATGCACTGTAGTCGAGAATGTCAAATGTGCGGATGAATATGTGTACTACCCTAAATCATGCGCATAATCCGGATTATGTTCTTTCGGACATTCGTTATTTGCACCTATCCCGTAAGAAAATTTAGCCGGAACGAAGTATTGCTAAACCACCTGACCGGCGTACACTGCGCCGCTTAATCAGGTATATTTTTAAAAGATCGGCACCGGCATGAATACACTGCTGCAATTTTTGTTTCCCTTCACACTCTGGCTTCCCAACGTTACCCGCGACACCCTGAAAGCTGACCTAATGGCCGGGTTAACGGGTGCCGTAATCGTGTTACCACAGGGCGTGGCCTTTGCCACTATTGCTGGCTTACCGCCGCAATACGGTTTGTACACCGCCATGATTACCCCGGTTGTAGCCGCCTTGTTCGGATCATCCTGGCATTTAATTTCCGGACCAACCACTGCCATTTCCATTGTGATTTTTTCGACGGTCAGTAGCTACGGTGTGGCTCCGGAGTCACCTGAATTCATTCGCATTGCGTTAACCATGACATTTCTTGCCGGGGTGTATCAGTTCGTCTTTGCACTGGCCCGACTCGGTGTACTGGTCAATTTCGTATCCCATACGGTAGTGATTGGTTTTACCGCCGGAGCGGCGCTACTGATTGCAACCAGTCAGATCAAGAATATCCTTGGTGTTGAAATTCCGCGTGGAGAATCCTTTCTGCACACTTGGCTGAATGTTTTTATACAGCTGCCAAACACTAACGTTTACATCCTACTGGTGGCCTTGATCACGCTGGGCAGCGCGTTATTGATAAAACGCTTTTTACCACGCCTGCCAAATATGCTAATGGCTTTAATCATTGGCAGTGTCTGTGCTGTGTTGCTGGGCGGTGAAACCGTTAACATTCATTTTGTGGGTGAGATAC
>JBMZDK010000348.1:0-3819 GCA_049614265.1 Thiolinea sp. | reverse complement strand
GATGTGCAGAATCCGGCCTATCTCAGCTATCTGTGTCATTCCCGGGGGATAAAAACACCGCTAACTACGGATAATTTTACTTATTGTGAGCTAGGCTGCGGTAATGGTTTGACCAGCAATTTACTGGCTGCCGCTCTGCCACAAGGGCAATTTTATGCGGTGGATTTTAATCCTGAGCATATTGCAAACGCTGAGACGATTGCTGAAGCCGGTCAGTTAAACAATATTAATTTCCTGTGTTGTGACTTCGAGGCATTGCTCCGGAAAGATGATGTACCTGCTATGGATTTTATCACGCTGCATGGCGTTTATAGCTGGGTGAGTCAGGATATACGGAACCAGGTATTGCAGATTATTCATAAATACCTGAAGCCCGGTGGTTTATTGTATGTTTCTTATAATCCATTACCTAAATGGTCGGAAATCACGCCCATGTGGCGCATTATGCTTGAGCATATACGACCAATGCAGACTGATTCTGTCAGTAAGGCGGAGGAAGGATTACGTTATTTGAGTCATTTACGGGAAAACGGTCTGCAATACCTGCGTACTCATCCCGGTGCTTCACACTTTTTGGATGAGCTGCTGGCGAGAGATATTCGCTTTGTGGCTCATGAGTTTTGTAACAACTATCTGGAGCCGCAATATTTTATTGATGTCGCTAATGCGATGTCTGGGATTGGCTTGGAGTACTGTTGCAATGCTGATTTTGAAGATAGTGAGGCGTTTATCCCTGGTGAGCTGCTGGATTACGTTGGTGGCGATGTTGGCAAAGTAGCAAAAGAATCGCGTCGTAGTCTGTTGAGCAACGAATTTTTCCGCCGGGATATTTATATCAAAGGAGATGGCAGAGACGCTCAGGATAAGGATGCTTGTTTGTCATTAATGGGTGACTGGATTCTTGGCAGTCAATACAGTGATTTTCAGATACAGCGGGCATTTCCTGCTTACAAAAATGATGTGAGATTTCAGGATACTATTTATGAAGCAATCATGGTGACAGCTTATCAGGGGCAATTAAATCTGACAGAGCTGTGCACACATGAAAATCTTAATGGCTATTCTCCGGACAATATTATTGATGCTGTGCATGCACTTGTTAAAGCAGAACAGCTGGACGTGCTGGTGAGTAAGGCCGCAAAGCCATATGCAATAGATGACGACCCGGCTAAGACATTTTCATTGGTACATCCTGTTAACCGCTATTTGTTAGATAACCGTTTGTTGCAGGATGCGCAATGCCATTTGGTGTCACCGGTTTTGGGTTCAGCGCTGCCGCTGGATTTGATAACTGGTTTATGCCTGATGGCATTATTAGATGATGCTAACGATGATGCAGTGGACTTCATTAGGGAAAAGCTTAAATACGCTGCCGGAAACTATTCTGAAAATGATGATCGATTGCCTAATCCGGCTAAGCTGGCTGATAGAGAATGGTTAGAAGAGCAGTGGTTTGAGTTCAAAATAAATATTCTGCCTGTGTTGCTTCGTTATAAAATTTTACACTAACCAGTACACATTGTCCTCAGATGCCTGAAACCTGTTAGCTAACCCTCGTTTTCAGGCTTTATTTCGCTTATTGATACCGGGTAGTGCTAAACTATTTGATCTATAGAAGGCTACCGATTTCCGGTGCTGTCTGAACTGCTGAAATGAAAATCAAACTAACCCCATTATTATTTTCTTTGCTGGGCATACTGACGATTTTGCTGTTTTTCCGTTTATGGATAGGTGCGGGGAGTTTGCCTGAGATTTGGGAGCTGGAAGAACAAATTGCACGCCAGTCTTCGCTGAATGATCAGCAGGAAAAACGTAATGCTGCCTTACAGGCCGATGTGTCTGAGTTGGGGCGAAGCGATTCTGCGATTGAGGATCACGCCCGTAGCGAGTTGGGAATGATCAAGAAGAATGAAACATTTTATCAGGTGATTTTGCGTGAAGATGAACCACAGCCGCTGAAAGTCGTGCCGGAAGAGAAATCTGCTGTTGATGCAAAATAAATCTGTCTGGGTGGTGATTCCTGCGGCGGGCGTTGGTAAACGCATGCAGGCGGAATGTCCGAAACAGTATCTCGAAATAGCTGGTAAGACAGTTCTGGAACATACACTGGATTGTTTTCTGGGGTGTGAAGATATTGCTGGTATTGTGGTGGCAGTGAGTAAAGAAGATGGCTGGTGGCCGGAACTGTCAAAACGATTTGCCGGTTTTCCGGTGTTTACTGCGCAAGGCGGTAAAGAGCGTGCTGATACAGTGTTAAACAGTCTGGATTTTCTGACAGAAAGACTGAAGGCTGCAGGCATTGAAGATACAGCTACTGTTGTATTGGTGCATGATGCTGCACGTCCCTGTCTGTCACGTCGTGACCTGTCTTTGTTACTTGCCGCTGTAGATAATCATGCCGGTAGCGGTGCGCTGTTAGCGACACCGGTGCGGGATACCATGAAACGTGCTGAATCTGTAGCTGGTGTATCCAGTGTGAGCCATACGGAAGAACGGGATGGCTTATGGCATGCGTTGACACCGCAAATGGCAGCATTACCGGTGATACGCGATGCATTGCGCAAAGGACTGAATGCTGGTTTGGCGATCACGGATGAGGCGTCGGCACTGGAGCATGCCGGTTTGAAGCCCCGTTTATTAGAAGGCGAAAGCAGCAATATCAAAATTACCCGGCCAGCAGATTTGGCGCTGGCTGAGTTTTTTCTGCAGCAACGCTTACAGGAAGAGGAAGAATGATTCGTATTGGCCATGGTTTTGACGTGCATGCGTTTACCTCAGGCGATCATATTGTGTTGGGTGGTGTAAAAATCCCTTTTGACAGGGCGTTTGAGGCACACTCCGATGGTGATGTTTTATTGCATGCAATTTGTGATTCGATATTGGGGGCGCTGGCTTTGGGTGATATTGGCCGACATTTTCCGGACACCTCAGTGGAATTTGCCGGTATTGATAGTCGTGAGCTGTTACGCAAAGTCTATGTGCTGGCAACTGAAAAAGGGTATCAGCTGGGCAATCTGGATTGTACCGTTATTGCTCAGGCGCCAAAGTTATCCCCGCATATTGCGGCAATGCGTGCTGAAATCGCTGAGGTGTTGCTAAGCGGTGCAGATCAGATCAATGTGAAAGCGACGACAACAGAATACCTTGGATTTACCGGTCGTGGTGAAGGGGTGGCGGCACACGCTGTGGTAGTGTTGGTTCGGGAAGGGCAAGTGTCTGCGGGATGAGTTCCGGGTTCCAGTGAGTGATGGCCCAGTCCCAGAATTCCTGTGTATTAATCAGTTCTTTTGGGTCAGGTGTTTGCTGACCCAAAAATTTGAGTGCAGCACATAAATTATCCAGTGATATATCCGTTGTCAGGGCTGCAGCATGCGTTTGTTTGCTGAGCTTTTGTCCCTGTGCGTTATTTGCCATTGGAATATGCAGGTATTGCGGCTGTCTGTAGCCAAGTGCTTGTTGCAGAAAAAGCTGGCGGGGTGTGTTATCAAGTAAGTCTGCTCCACGCACGATATGGCTGATATTCTGCCATTCATCATCAATGACAACGGCTAACTGATAGGCATAGACTCCATCAGAGCGCAAAATAATAAAATCCCCGAGGTCATTGGCCAGATTTTGTGAATACTCGCCCTGAGTACGATCGACAAAGGCAATCTCTTTGTCAGGTACCCGGATGCGAAGGGCGTGACGCTCTGAAGGTCTGCCGGTTTTATGGCGGCAATGTCCCGGATAAACACGCCCAAACGGGCCTGGCGTAACTGCAGCGATCAGTTGTTTACGTGTGCAGGTGCAGGGGTAGATGTGTTCGCTGAGCTGTTC
>JBMZDK010000347.1:0-3846 GCA_049614265.1 Thiolinea sp. | reverse complement strand
CGGCGATTTTGCCAGCAAAGCGCTTAACAAGGGCTGATAAATGCGGAACAACTGCGGTAATTCCGGGGCTGGAGAAAATACATGTTTTTGCAGCACTTCACTCAAATTACTGCCAAGAAAAGGTTTATCTCCGGCCAGCAACTCATAAAACAACACACCCAGCGCATAGAGATCAGACTGAACGGTTGCAGGTTCACCAACAATACGCTCCGGGCTGACATAAAACGGTGTACAGTAAATTTCATTGTCCTGCAAAAAGCCACAGTCCAGCAAAAATTGATTCTCAATCCCAAAGTCTAACAACACCAACGAACCATCTTCCCGCATCATAATATTGGAAGACTTCAAGTCCCGGTGCAATAAGCCGAAGTTATGAACCGTCGCCAGTGAGCGGGCAATCTGCACAAACCAGTCCAGACTTTGTGTAGCATCAATCTCTTCCTGCTCATCCAGCATATAACTTAGCGTCACCCCACCGACATATTCCATGACAAGGTATAAAGCGTTGTCAGTCACACCGGCATCAAGCAACTTAACCAATCCGGGATCGTTTTGCTCCATCAGCGTCATGGCATCAGCCATAAAGTGATCCAGAATCTCCGGCGGCATACCAAACACATCAAATTTAAACCGCTTGATAACCGCACGTTCTCCCTGTTGATTCTCAACAAGAAAGATGACGGCATTTTCACTGTCATGAAGCACTTCCAGTAAGTGCCACTCCGGAAGCGCTAATGGATATTTGCGATACAGACGATCTACTTCTAAAGCAGTATCCAACTGCACCGAAAACTCTGTCACAGAAACATCATGCTGCAGGTATAAGTCAGCACCTTCCCAAACTGCTTCCCGACCAATCTGCCGGTTTTCAGTCATAACCACAACCAACGGCTCATGACTGCTACTTCTTCGTTGTTTAATAGTACTTAGCCACGAAAGACGCTGGTCAATACAAGACGGACAACTAATTAATACAAGGTCGTATTGCTTCCAGGAGATCTCCTGTAATTCCTGACTGGAATTCGGATAAACCCGCTTTATAACAGCATCCGGGAACCGTTTTCGCAACGCAGCAATGATATCCAGTCTTATTGGCGAACGCCCTTCGACCAGCAAAAACTCAGGCACAGTCTTTTCAGCACTATTCGCCTTTCTCATACCGGATGCTTCGACTGAGAATTGCTTTCCCACATCCATACCCCTCATTGTTATCTATAATAAGGATGACAATCCGTTTCCTGTCATCACTTCACCTCAAGCTGCCTTCTATTTTAGAACAAGCTTTCCACTTTTTCCTGAGCTTTCTGACCATTCGATCAGAAAACACTAATAAAGGCTGCAGTATAGGCCATTGACAATGTACGTCGGGTTAACCCATAATTCCGCGCCTTTATAAGCGTAGTCGTTTTGCGGCCAGACTGTTTTAACTGGCGGCATTAAAGCCTGCGTTCCTTGCTTCACTGCGGTCGCACGCAGGAGGCTTTTTAAATCCGTAAGGAGTTTACATGCGACACTATGAAATTGTGTTCCTGGTTCACCCGGACCAGAGTGAGCAGGTTCCTGCCATGACTGAACGCTACCGCACGCTCATCACTGAGAATGGCGGCACGATTCATCGCCTGGAAGACTGGGGCCGTCGTCAACTGGCTTATCCCATCAACAAAATCCACAAAGCCCACTATGTTCTGATGAACATTGAATGTGGTGCAGACACATTGGCTGAACTGGAAAGCATTTTCCGCTTTAATGATGCCATCATTCGTACCCTGACTATCCGCCGCGATGAAGCTGTAACAGAAGCATCGCCGCTGAGCAAAGAAAACGAAAGCAAGTCAGGCAGCAAGCGCCCGGGCCGTCCACAACAGGACAGCGAAAGCAAACCTGCTACAGAAGCTCCGGCTGCTGCAGCTGAAACAGCACCTGCTGCCGAATAATCAGGGAGAACCAACAGATGTCACGTTATTTCCGCCGTAAAAAGTACTGCCGCTTCACTGCGGAAGGTATTACTGAAATTGATTACAAAGATCTGGACACACTGAAGAGTTTCGTTACTGAAACCGGAAAGATTGTGCCAAGTCGTATTACAGGCACCAAAGTTAAGTATCAGCGCCAGTTGGCAACTGCCATCAAGCGCGCACGTTACCTTGCTTTGCTGCAGTATACTGACCAGCACAAGTGATCAGAGCTGACCGGGATTAAGAAATGGCCGCATTTATCATGGCAGGCCCGCTTCAGGCATTATGCTTCGTTGCGTTATTTGCCCTGTTAGGTCTGTTTCTTCCCATTATTGGTTTATTAAGCAGTGCCGCGATCAGTTTGATTACGTTGAGACTGGGATGGCAACAAGGACTGCGAACAGCATTACCTGCAAGTCTGGTGCTTATTGTTTTAAGCTTTTTGCTCTTAAACAATCCGTTACCAGCTTTACTGCCTACCCTGGGGCAATGGCTGCTGGCATTATTGCTGGCTTCTGTATTACAGCACTCATCGTCCTGGCGACAGGCACTGAGCGTTGTTTTCGCCATTACCGTGACAGGTATTTTGTTGTTTTATCTTGTGGTAAGCGATGTTGAGGCATTCTGGAAAGCATTGATGCAGCCGCTGGCTGAGCTCAGCATTATGCAGCAACAGTTCCCGGATCTGGATCTGAGCAAAGCAATAGACAGCGCTGCCAAGCTGGCAACAGGTATGGCTGCTGCGCTCTTTAGCCTGGGACTAACCTTATCATTGATGATAGGGCGCCACTGGCAGGCTGTTTTATATAATCCGGGAGGCTTTGGGCAGGAGATTCGCGAATTGCGCTTATCCCGTGCCATGGGCTTATCCATGATTGTGCTGATAACTGCAGCATTGCTGACGGGCACTCCGTTACTGATCGACATGGTATTTGCCGGGCTGGCTGTATTCTTGTTTCAGGGCATCGCACTGACGCATGGCATACATCAGCAAAGGCAAATGCACCACGGCTGGTTGATTGGGTTTTATGTACTGCTGGCACTGATGCCAATGCGCTTTGGTTTGCTGCTGGCCACATTTGGCATTATTGACAGCATCGCTGATTTCCGGCGCTATCTGGCAAAGCCAAGAGCATAGAAACCATTAAGACAGTCTGGCCGTAAAACACTGCAATAAACTGATTTAGCTTAATTTAAAATTTTCACAGGCAATGCCTGTAACAAACAAGGTGAGAACGATGGAAATCATTCTACTGGAAAAAATTGCAAACCTGGGTGACCTGGGCAGCATCGTAAATGTTCGTTCCGGCTTCGGACGCAACTACCTGATCCCTCAGGGCAAAGCAAAAATGGCAACCAAAGACAATGTTGCTGAATTTGAACAACGCCGGGCGGAACTCGAACAAGCTGCGAATGAAGCACTGGCCGCAGCCGAAGCACGTCGTGATCAGTTGCAGGACATGGTTCTGACTATCAAAGCCAAAACCGGTGGCGAAGGTAAGCTGTTCGGCTCAGTATCTAATATCGAAATTGCTGAAGCAATTAATGCGGCAGGCGTTGAAATTGAACGCCGCGAAATCCGCATGCCGGATGGCCCTCTGCGTCAAATCGGTGAACACGAAGTTGGCGTTCACTTACACACTGACGTTGATGCCCTCGTGAAAGTAGTTGTTGAAGAAGACAACGACTAAGCCATTTCCTTTCAGGTTAATGGCCACTTACCCCGGAAGCACCACGCTTCCGGGGTAACATCACATTTGGTTTCAACACATTTTCCCCTCCTTCTAATCACCTTAGAAGCTACAGAACTCCCCGCTCTTTAATACCACTCTCCAGCAGATTCAACACTTCAATTCTTACTCAACACTAACATCTGATCCGCCAGATGCGT
>JBMZDK010000346.1:0-3880 GCA_049614265.1 Thiolinea sp. | reverse complement strand
CCGTACTCTCTGCCACTTTTGGTTGTATCCGGCCACCGGCATCACTCCCCGCGCCATGATGTGCAAAATAACGCCCCCACTGAAAAGCCTGCTGATTCTCTGTAACTTTAACCCCGTTAATTTCCATTGCCCGCAACAAGCTTTCACCCTTTAATGGCAGCCAGCCTTTCTGCCAGGCATAACCGATGATCAGTGCATTGGCATACAACGTACTACCCAGTAACTGCAGCGCCAGCTCATTCGCATCAATAAACTCACCATCCTCACCGAGCGCATTCCGCACATCCTGTACCACCGATGTCCCCGGAAATGTCCAGTCACGATTCAGCACAAATGCGGCAGTAGGCGTCTCATTACTATTCACCACCGCCTTTGTTCGCCCCGCCAGCGTGCGTGACAAGGCATCCGTTGACGCGGAGACAATACCATCACAACCCAGCAGCACATCTGCTTCCGCCAGCGCGATACGCGAAGAATATAGTTGTGACTGCTCATTCGCTAACTGGACATGAGACAGCACCGCGCCGCCCTTCTGCGCCAGACCCGTCATGTCTAAAGCACTACTGGCTAAATCGTCGAGATAAGCAGCCATACCAATCAGTGCACCAACAGTAATAACACCGGTACCACCAACACCAGTGATCAGGATGCGGCAAGGGGTGTTTAGTTCAGGTACATCTGGCTCTGGCAGATCTGTGGATTGAAATCCCCCCTGCTCCCCATTTTCCAAAGGAGAAACAGGGTCGGTTTTACTTTCAACAACCCGTAACTCAGCACCCTCTACCGTCACAAAACTCGGACAAAACCCTTTTACACAAGAAAAATCCTGGTTACAGGTCGAATGATTTATTTTGCGTTTAGTACCAAAAGCTGTCTCCAATGGCTCGACGGATAAACAGTTCGAGGCTTTAGAGCAGTCACCACACCCCTCACAAACTGCATCATGAATAAATACATGTTTATCTACCGTTGGCAAAGTACCACGCTTACGCCGCCGCCGTTTTTCTGTGGCGCACATCTGCTCATAAATCAGCACCGTCGTACCTGTTGTCTCACGCAGGCTTTTTTGTATCTCATCCAGTTCATCACGGTGAAACACATCCACACCCACCGGTAATTCAGCCAGCAACGCTGTGGTGTATTGCGCCAGATTATCAGTCACAATTACGGTACGCATCACCCCTTCGGCAACAACCTGATGCGCTAACTGCGACACCGTCAGCTGCCCATCCACCGGTTGCCCGCCCGTCATGGCGATAGCATCATTGAACAGGATTTTATAGGTAATATTCACCTTTGACCCAACTGCTGCCCGGATCGCTAACAGGCCGGAATGGAAGTAGGTACCGTCCCCCATATTGACAAAAACATGCTGCTCAGAAAGAAACGGCGACTGTCCAATCCAGGCTGCACCCTCGCCCCCCATATGACTGAAGGTCGCCGTATCGCGATCCATCCACTGCACCATATAATGGCAGCCGATACCCGCCAGCGCACGCGAACCTTCCGGCACTTTCGTCGAGGAATTATGCGGGCAGCCCGAACAAAACCATGGTGTGCGCTCATTAGTCACTTTTGGCTTTGCCGCCTCACGCTCCTTTTGTTCGATAACCGCAATACGTTGTTCGATGTGACGACGAATATCTGCCGGTAATTCCATGGTGATTAAACGTTTGGCGATCGCCTTCGCCACTAATGAAGATGACAACTCATAAGCTGATGGTAATAACCAGTCTGCCCGTGGCGATGCCCACTCACCCCCGGCATCCCCACGGGCATCAAACTTGCCATACACTTTTGGCCGTACATCATCACGCCAGTTGTATAGCTCTTCCTTCAAAGCATATTCCAGAATCTGACGCTTCTCTTCCACCACCAGAATCTCATCCAGGCCTTCAGCAAACTGCCGTGCATTCTGTGCATCGAGTGGCCAGACACAGCCCACTTTCATCACCCGCACACCCAGTTGTTCCAGCTCTATCCGCCCCAGCCCTAAATCATCCAATGCCTGACGTACATCCTGATACGCCTTACCCGCCGCCATAATGCCAAATCGCGCCTGTGGTGCATCAATCACCACCCGGTTCAGGCGGTTAGCCCGGATATACGCCAGCGCCGCATACCACTTATCATTCACCAGCCGCTGTTCCTGCACCAACGGCGGATCAGGCCAACGCAGATTCAGGCCACCTTCCGGCATCTCAAAATCATCCGGTAATAAAATCCGTTGCCGTTCCGGGTCAATTTCCACTGTGGACGTGGTTTCCACCACCTGAGTCACACACTTAAGCCCAACCCACAGACCGGAATACCGGCTCATCGCCCAGCCATGCAAGCCAAAATCAATAAACTCCTGCACATTCGACGGGTACAACACCGGCACACCGGCAGCAGCCATCACATGATCGGACTGGTGGGCGGTGGTAGACGACTTAGCCGCATGGTCATCACCCGCCACCATCAACACACCGCCATATTTCGATGTCCCCGCCATATTGGCATGCTTAATCGGGTCAATCGAACGATCCACCCCCGGCCCTTTGCCATACCACATGCTAAACACGCCATCGAACTGCGCCTGATCCGATAAATTAACCTGCTGTGTGCCCCATACTGCTGTTGCCGCCAGATCCTCGTTAACGCCGGGCTGAAACACCACATCGTGCTCCTGCAGATACTTTTCCGCCCGCCATAGCTGTTGATCAAAACCTGAAAGCGGTGAACCACGATAACCGGAAATGAAGCCACCCGTGTTCAAACCTGCACGCCGATCACTTTCCTTCTGTAACATCGGTAATCGTACTAAGGCCTGCGAGCCGCTCATCAGGGTCTGGCCATGAGACAAGGTGTACTTCTGATCGAGGATTTGTTGCGGTGTTAATTTGGCGGTCATGACGATCTCTTGCTTAAGTCGTTAACAATTTTTATAAAAATACTACAGTAATTTTTGCACAGAATCTGAAGTCTCATTTCCCCCAACATACAAAAATAGTGTGGTATCGTAAAATTATAAAAAATAACCTGAGATATTGATAAAACCGATGGCAAAAGATATCACGTTGCGCCAACTACGCTACTTCGTTGCTGCTGCTGAAAGCGGGCAGCTATCTCTCGCAGCCAAAACCAGCCACGTTGCCCAGTCCACAGTAACCAACGCCATTCTGACTCTGGAAACTTCGCTGGGGATAGACCTGTTCCAACGTAAACCCAACGGGGTCACCCTAACCGCTGATGGGTATAAGTTTTATCACCGCGCCAAACACATTCTCGACAGTCTTGATATCGCCATTAGCGAACCGCAATTCCAGACCCATGAACTCAGTGGTTCTATCAGCCTCGCCGCATCCTACACCTTGCTTGGTTATTACTTACCCTCACGTATGGCACGCTTTCGCCAACAGTACCCGGACATTGATATCGACCTGCGAGCATTGGAACGCCCCGATATTGAAGAGCAGGTCGCTTCAGGAAAAGTAGAGCTTGGTGTGGTCATTCTTTCCAATCTGAAAGACCGTGAACGCTTCCACCACCATGTTCTGCTACGTTCACGCAGACAACTCTGGACAGCAAGTAACCATCCGTTGCAGGAACAGGAATTTGCCTCCTTACAGGACATCGGCCAATACCCCTATATCTTAATCACCGCTGATGAAGTGGAAAACGTAACCGAACGTTACTTTGCTGCACAACACCTACAGCCCAACATTGTCTTCCGTACCAGCTCCATGGAAGCCCTGCGCGGTCTTATCGCCCATAACTTTGGTATTACCATTTTAGCCGACATGGTCTATCGTCCCTGGTCACTGGAAGGGGCAAAAATCGAAGCCACACCGGTACTGGACGTATTACCGCATATGGAAGTCGGACTAATCTGGAGCAA
>JBMZDK010000345.1:0-3883 GCA_049614265.1 Thiolinea sp. | reverse complement strand
ACATCAGTCCCGATTCCTCTAGTTATCATTAAGGTGACACTAAGCCTAGTCGTTAGTTGCCCGCTTGGCAAAGTGACATATGACTAATTGTGATAAATCCTGAATAAAAGTTATGGCTTAATCTTGTTTGCCTGTACTGAGTGCAGGCTTTACAATTGCGCCGCATTATATTTTATATGTATTTTGAATCTATTGGAGATAAATCGTGTCTATCGAACGCACAATTTCTATTATCAAGCCGGATGCTGTCGCAAAAAACGTAATTGGCCAGATCTACAGCCGTTTTGAAAACGCCGGTCTGCAGGTTATTGCAGCTCGCATGATTCACCTGAGTCAGGAACAGGCTGAAGGTTTCTACGCTGTACATAAGGAACGTCCTTTTTTTGCTGACCTGGTTAGCTTCATGACTTCCGGCCCGGTAATGGTACAGGTGCTGGAAGGTGAAGATGCTGTTGCTAAAAACCGCGAACTGATGGGTGCAACTAACCCGAAAGAAGCTGATGCCGGTACCATCCGCGCTGACTTTGCTGAAAGCATTGATGAGAATGCTGTACACGGTTCAGACAGCCTGGAAAATGCAGAAATTGAAATCAATTTCTTCTTTGCTGATGGTTTGTGTCCGCGCACCCGCTAAAATCATTATGGAATAAGTACGTGCGTAAAAGTTTCCGGGGATTTTGACCCCCTTGCTCCGTTAGCTAATTCGCCTTGAGCATTTGGAAACATTTGCCGCACTGCTTATCGCTTTCATAATTAATTAGTGCTATTACAGCTGGTTCCGGTTCACTATTTAAAGAACCGGAATCGCTCCCGGGAAAATCATGTCCGATAACATCGCCAAAGTTAACCTGCTGGATTACAGCCACGACGCCCTGAAAGATTACTTTCGCTCTATTGGGGAAAAGCCCTTCCGGGCAACTCAGGTCATTAAATGGCTACACCAGCTTTGTGTGGATGATGTCGGTGAAATGACAAACCTGAGTAAAAACCTACGCCTTTTTCTGCAGGAAAATACCGAAATACGCGCCCCGGAAGTGGTGATGGATCAACAATCCAGCGACGGCACCCATAAATGGCTGCTGCGATTGCCGGATGGCAATGCGATCGAAACCGTTTATATTCCGGAAGATGATCGCGGCACCCTGTGCATTTCCTCACAGGTTGGCTGCGCACTGGATTGTACTTTCTGCTCCACAGCCCGTCAGGGTTTTAACCGCAACCTCACAGTCGGTGAGATCATCGGCCAGCTCTGGATTGCCAAACGCACCTTACAGAGTGATCCCAAAGGGCCGCGTGCTGTCACCAATGTCGTGATGATGGGCATGGGCGAACCATTGCTAAACTTTGATCCGCTGGTCGCCTCACTGCAGTTAATGATGGATGACAATGCCTATGGCCTGAGTCGCCGTCGTGTAACCGTCAGCACCTCAGGCGTTCTGCCGGCACTGGACAGACTGGGTGATGCCATTGATGTTTCGCTCGCCGTCTCACTGCATGCCCCCAATGATGACTTGCGTGATAAACTGGTGCCTCTGAACCGTAAATATCCGATCGAAAAATTACTACAAACCTGCCAGAGGTTTTTGGACAAAAAAGACACTCAGCGCAAACATATTACCTGGGAATATGTCATGCTGAACGGGGTGAACGACGGCGATGAGCAGGCACACCAGCTGGCAAAGCTACTCCGTGGTATCCCTTCAAAGATCAACCTGATTCCGTTCAACCCTTTTCCGGATACACGCTATAAACGCTCCAGTAACAACCGTATACATCGCTTTCGCGACATTCTGATAAATGCAGGTTATACTGTCATTACAAGAAAAACACGTGGCGAAGATATCGACGCTGCCTGTGGTCAGCTGGCCGGGAAAGTCAACGACCGCAGCCGCCGGGAAATACACTTCGCCCGCATTGAGCAAGGATCAGGTTAAATTGACTGATCCCTAATAAACCGTCAGGCCAGACAAATATAAAAAGCTGAAGCAGGCTTACCCGCCCGCAAATACAGAAAACTTCGGTTTCTACAGCACAACGGCCCGGCGGATTTTAAGAGAGTCAATAACAATGAAAATAAAGATCATCATAATTACCCTGGCACTATTCACCACTCTGCAGGCCTGCGCCTCAAACAGCGGCAAAAAAGGCAATCCACGTAAAGCCGCAGAATACCATGCACAACTGGGCATCGGTTATTTACAACGTAACCGCCTGAATCTGGCGAAGGAATATCTCGAAAAAGCACTCCGGGCCAATCCACGCTCCCCAACTGTTCAGCACTATAATGCATTACTGCAGGAACGCCTGGGGAATGATCAGCTGGCAGGAAAACACTTTGCCAAAGCCGTGCGGCGGGATGGAAAAAATCCTGAATTGTTAAATAATTACGGCTCTTTTTTATGCAAGCGTGGTGCGCTGCAGCAGGCTGAAGCGGCATTCCTTAAAGCCGCAGCAGATCCTTTGTATAAAACCCCTGAATTTGCTTTCGCTAATGCTGGTATCTGTTTGAAAAAACAAGGAGAACAACAGCGTGCTGAGAGTTATTTGCGCAAAGCACTGGCACTCAATCCTGAATTTCCTTCCGCCCTTTTTCACATGGCCGATTTATATCACCACCAAAGTGAAAATGCTAAGGCACAAGCTTATCTTTATCGGTATAATGAACGTGTTTCGGATACCCCGGAAACATTGTTGCTCTGTTATCGCATTCATACGGCTTTAAATGAAGCCGGAACTGCACAGCAATGTTCGGGCCGGCTGCTGGCAAACTTCCCTCACAGCAAGGAAGCGAGCGAACTGAATTAACCTTTTGGAGTTGGGGCGTGACAGAAAAGACCACAGATACAGTCAAGGAAGCAGACTCTGCGGAAACTACAGAACAGACGATTATCGATGATAGCATCATCGCACCCGGTTCGTTATCACGTGGCCTTAAAAAATGTCGTGAAGCAGCTGACATGGATCTCAGGCAGGCAGCCGATGAAATGCGCCTGCCGATTAGTGTTCTGAAAGCACTGGAAGCTGAGGAGTTTGCTAACCTGCCCGAACCTCCTTACATCCGTGGTTATCTGCGCAGCTACTCCCGTCTTAATGACAGTGATCCGAATGAGTTAATTCGCCGCTATGAAGTACTGCGTGGCGCTGATCCGGATGACATCACCTCTTTCTCCCCGTCCATGCCGCTGAACCGTTCCGCAAACAAAGCGACCGTCTCACCGGCAACAGTTAAACTGGCCGGTCTGGCACTGATGGTTCTGGTACTTGGCGTGCTGTCAATGATTCCGGCAGTCAGCCAGTGGGCAAGTGAAACCTGGCGCTCGTTTTCAGAACGCACAACCGAACAACAGCTGACAGCAGATACCACCGAACAAAATAACGAACAGAGTGATACTGAAGACTCCGCTGGTAGTATTGATCGCAATGCCAATACCGCAACAAACGATAATTCCGGCACTTCAGACAGCACAAATGGCAGTGGTGGCACTGCTTCCAGCACGAATGACACTGCAACTAATTCGGGTAACAGCGAACAGCTGGCATTAAACAACCAGAGCGACACCGATACAGCTGCTGACGATACTGATCAGAATACCGATCAAAACGCCGCTGACAGTACAGATGACCGTTCTCAGGCTGCTGCAACCGACGATAATCCGGAAAAAGCACCGGACCCGGCAACAGACAGCACTGACAATGCAGACCAGTCTACTGATACCGATGATAGTGATGCGACAAATGACTCAGCCAGCCAGAATACTGATGCTGACACTGAAACCACGCCATCAGACACTACCATCAATGGTCAGGCAGCTGAAATAGCGGCAGAAAAGAAGAAAGCCGAAGAAGAAGCCAGAAAGAAGGCAGAGGCTGAAGCAGAAGCCGC
>JBMZDK010000344.1:0-3898 GCA_049614265.1 Thiolinea sp. | reverse complement strand
GCTTTGGTTGATGCCTCGCCTTTTAGCCTGGAAGAGGTTTTGGAAGCCCGTCCTGGGGTATGTTCGGAATACGTGTAATAGGTAGTCACTTTAGCTTTTACTCTCGTTTTTTGTCATCGGTATAGGCCGTGGATTAAGTGGCGGTGGCATAACCTCCATATCCAGAGAAAATTGCCCGAATCGCCTCAGGTGTTGGCGGCCATAAGGGCTTAACAATGCAGCCAATGCTTCAGTAATTTCAAATCCCTCTTTTGACATTGCTTCCAGTACATTCGTCAGGTCAGCCACGTTATGTAGCATGATCGCGTTAGCAACCAGATTGGAGTATTTGATTTGTTTTTCCTGTTCAACCGGATCCCCGCTTTTAATGACGGATCCACCAAAGGAGATCCAGTCCAGAAAATCATTGTAAGACTCAACTTTGGTCGTTTCAGCCCGAATACTATGGCGCAGATCAGCCTCTGAAATATACTGCAACAAAAACAGCGTCCGGCGCACTCGCCCCAATTCCCGGAATGCACGGTACAGATTATTTTTTCTATTGTGACTACCCAGTTTGCGTAACAGCATTGAGGGTAAGACTTTCCCTGATTGGATTGAAATAGCCACCTGCATCATATCTTTCCAGTGCCGTTCAATCAGCTCCCAGTTCACCGGTTTTTTGAAAATCGCCTCAAGGTGTTGATAGGTTGTCGTTTTGTCAGGCCGGTAAAAATCAACATCATTCCAGGTACGCATTCGGGGAAATAATTCAATGCCCAGCAAATAAGCCAAGGCAAAAATCGGTTCACTTTGTCCGTGGGTATCGGCATGAAGCGTGTCGGGCTGTAGAACTGAATCGTTTTTCAGTAAAGCATCAAGAATATGAACACCTTCCCATACTCCACAGGTAATAAACTGACTGAACAAAGCGATATACGTTGCCGAGATATGGTGATAAGCAATTCCCCCATAACCGCCATAACGGATGTGAGTTTCTCCCATCAAATTATTTTCTCTGAGGGACATATGAGTACCGTCAGCAATGGCTACTTTCTCATTGCCCCACAGGTGTGGTAATGGAAACCGGGTGTATTCTGTAATGATGTCATTCGATGCGGTTTCCAGCTTATGGGTGGTGACATGTTGAGCATTAATTCTTTGCAAGCTATAGCGGTTAATCAGGTCAGGTGCATGATGGGCTGTCTGACTGGCTCCGAGATTGCAGCCATAACCAAAGACCGTGAATAGATAGCGTTGGAGTGGATTATTTAACTTAGGCTCAGAACCTGACAGTGGCCCAAAGTGACGGGTGAAAGATGTCCAGTGGTGGACGTGTTTTAAGATATCGAGCAGATGCCGCTCCGGAAGGCGTTCCTGAACGGCCTTCTCGAATTCTCTCGCACCCGAAGGTGGAGCAGCCGCTTTTTGTTGTTTCAGATGAGGGATACCATCCGCATCGATACTGAGCTCACCATTGGCTGGGAATTGCTGATCTACCTGCATGGCTAATTCTGATAATGCCTGCTTAAGGGTTTGGGCAAATGCACTGCTAGTAGCTGGCAATCCGATAGCCTGGCAATATTCATCAAATCGCTCTTCGCATTCAGGCATAGGGATCATTTGAGTGCGGTAGTCGGCATACGCTTCCGTGCCTTTCACATAGAGATCACAGCGCCCCAATGCTTCAGCAACGGCAATGAGTACACAGACTTCCAGTGATCTCCTGTCATAGACGGGTTGGCCGTCAATTTGACGGCATACAAACGCCTGCCAGCGCTGGGAAAGAAACGATAAGTCTAACTTTGCTGGCAGGGTATCACGCCGTTGATGGCGGGACTGGCAAACAAAATGGAAGGCGTCCAGCAACCGGCTATCCCGAGTAGCTGACTCTATTTCGAGCAGTGCTAATACATTGAAGAGTACGGAGCGATTTCTGGCATGTATAGGCCAGAGTAGCGGTAAAAAGTTGTTTTGGTGACAGACTGCTACTGTCTGGTAAGTTTGTTCCAGAGCATCAAGACCACCGTGTTTATCAAGCAACAAACGGATATGTTGACCCAGGCTGATATCTTCATTGTCATGCCTCGCCTGTTGAAGTACTTCACCGAAAACCCCCATCAGCTTTTCTTCCTGCTCCCGTTGCTTCTCCTGCAAAATACGTAATTGTTCTTGTGCTACTTTTGTTGTCCGTTTCATGCGCTTGAGAAACATAATTGTCAGCTCATCCCTGGTATGGGTCTGAGTTTGTTGCAACAAACAAAGTAGCAAGGTGTAACGTTTTCCGGGTTGTCGAATTGCCCGGAAATCACCCAGTTCCAATGCAGTGGCTTCAGCTGAAAATTGCCGGATTTTGGTATGGGTTAGCTCTGCCAAAAAGGTAGTCGGATTGATAATGTCATCCAGCTTAGCCAGATGATTCGCCCACTCACGTACTTGCGTCAAAGTAGCCGGGCCAGGCGATTGCTTTAGTTGCGTAAATCCACTTCGACTCTGGTTGGGTTCCACCTCTAAAAGCTGATCCAATCGATTACGCTGTTCCTGTGTCAGTGGAGACGAAGCTTTTTGGTACAGCTCGCTATGAACATTTTGGCGAACATGGCCGGCGAGCCGATCCAGCGTAGTAAAAGCGGGTAATTCTATGTTTGCGTCAAACAAAGCCGCCGTAGCCACATTAATCAGGTCAGCCGGATCACTCTGGGTATAAGCTGCATGGCGAACCAGTGGTTCAACAAACTTGGCACCTTCTGGAGTATATTGCGTGCAATTCAGCTTTTGGCGAACCATCCTGCGATAACGGTAACGGGTTTTCTTCTGGTTAGCCTTATCCAGCAATGGCGTCTCTAGAGGAAGCTGGAAAGCGGTTGCCAGAAACTCTTTGAGTTGATTAGGTATAGTGTGAATCGGTGGAAAATAACCCAACTGTGACCGGGTCTTATACATCACTAATAATGTTAAACGCTGGCTGTGACCATTTGCATGTTGTCGGACAAAGGCTTTATCTGCCTCATTGAGTCCATAGCAATCACGCAATTCCTCCTCGCTAAACAATTGACGCAGTTTTGGATAAGCCGTTCTTTCCTGAGAAGTCATAAATAACTATTCCGAGTGTCCGAAAAAGGGGGTGCGATGAGGGTGTAGAAAAAGCAGGTTTTACAAGGGCCTGGAGGTTCCCTAATATGTGTCCATAAAGGTAATCATTTACGGACAGAATTATAGTGTCAAATCGCACAGCAATTTATATGCGGGTATCGACAGCCGAACAAAAACCGGATTTACAACTGGATGGTTTAATGGCTTTTGCCAAACGATCTGAGCTAAACATTACGCACCAATATCTGGACAGGGCCATTTCGGGTCGCAAGCAAGGACGACCAGAACTAAACAAACTGATGGTTGCTGCTCGCGATTATGATTTTGATAATGTTCTGGTCTGGAAATTTGACCGCTTTGCCCGTTCAACTAAGCACTTGTTATCAGCTCTGGAAGAGTTTAACCATCTGGGGATCCGGTTCATTAGTGTGCGAGACCAGATTGATACCTCATCCCCAATGGGAAAAGCCATGTTTACCTTGATTGGGGCGATGTCTGAACTGGAATCATCCCTGATCAGCGAACGGGTTAGCGCTGGAATGAAGGCTGCTCAGGTGAGGGGCAAGCAACTGGGGCGACCGCGTACATCACAAGGACATATTGAGCAAATAGAACACCTGGCTGAAACGACGACGCTTAGTGTACGAGGAATTCAGGATAAAATGGGAGGAAGAGTAAGCCGTGGCGTGGTTGGCGAGGTGGTAAAACGATCTCGAAATCTGAAGTGACTACCTATTACACGTATTCCGAACGTACCCCTTGCAGCAAAAACACTGGTTATAAGTGCGCTTCCGGAATTCTTCGGCACAATTCGGGCAGATAACCA
>JBMZDK010000343.1:0-3948 GCA_049614265.1 Thiolinea sp. | reverse complement strand
GGTGGAAAGTGCGAGGCAAATACAAACGATTAGCAAAACGATTTGGTGTGTTGGTGAGTCATGTTGGGCGGAGAAAACAATTAACATGCTTAAAGTACCCGGCCCCGCCAGCATTGGAATCGCGATAGGAATAATTGCCAGAGACAGTGGGGTTGTTTTCCCGGAGGCTTTGAGAGAATCGGGTATTTCACCATCACTTTTCAGTAGGTCGAGGCCAGCGAGAAATAAGACAACACCACCCATGGCAGTAAATGCGCCCAGAGATATCCCAAAAGTGTCCAGGATTAGCATGCCGGAGAACAGAAAGACCGAAAGCGTGATTAACATGGTCAGAGCGCTGAAAAAAGCCATTTGACGACGTTCGTGGCTACTGAAGCCAGCGGTGATACTCATAAAAATGGCGGCGGCAGAAATAGGATCAGCCATGGCAAACAAGCCAATAAATAGTTTCAGGTACTCGTTAAGATCAAGCAGTTCCTGCCAGTTGAGTTCTCCCATCGGTTTTTCTCTCCTCTTGTCTGTTTTGTTGGGTAGTGCCGGGCATTGTTTTTATGCAGCGCTTAATCCTGGCACCAAACTCAGGTATTATTCCCGTACCTGATAATCAATGACGAGAACAGTAAAAGGAATATTATGGCCTCCAGCTTATTAACTCTGCTTGATGATATTGCCACCATTTTGGACGATGTGGCAGTAATGACTAAGGTTGCTGCGAAAAAAACAGCGGGTGTGTTGGGTGATGACCTGGCGCTGAATGCTGAGCAGGTAACTGGTGTCAAAGCTGATCGCGAATTGCCGGTGGTTTGGACAGTAGCCAAAGGTTCGTTCATTAATAAGCTGATTCTGGTGCCTGCGGCGTTACTGATTAGTGCGGTTGCCCCCTGGTTAATTACGCCATTGCTTATGCTGGGCGGCGCATTCTTATGTTACGAAGGCTTTGAAAAAATTGTACATAAATTCTTCCATGACAAAGATGAAAAGGAAGCTCATCACAAAGAAATGGTAGATGCTATCAGCGATGAATCTGTGGATATGGTGGAATTTGAGCAGAAGAAAATCCGTGGGGCCATTCGGACAGACTTCATTCTTTCCGCAGAAATCATTGTGATTGCCCTTGGTTCAGCGGTAGCAGCGGGGGCGACATTTACCACTCAGGCACTGACCGTAGCGTTTATCGCTTTGCTGATGACAGTTGGGGTATATGGTCTGGTGGCTGGTATCGTACGTTTGGATGATGCGGGGTTGCACCTGATTAAATCAACAGCAGCTGGAGCCTGGAATAGCTTTAAACGTGGCCTGGGCAAAGCGATTTTGTGGTTCGCGCCACTGTTGATGAAAACTCTTTCCATCGTTGGAACTGCGGCGATGTTTATTGTGGGCGGCGGAATTCTGGTGCATGGAATTCCTGGATCGCACGAGTTAATTCATCATGCTGAAGAGATTCAGGGGAAGATACCGCATGTAGGGCAAATCCTTTCCGCGATTACCCCGACCCTGATTAACACTTTATTGGGTGTGATTGCAGGCGGGTTGATCTTTTTATTGTTAATCCCGGTTATGAAAGTAGTGAATGCGGTGCGGGGTAAGCGTGATGCAGCCCATTAATTCTAATTTGTATGTTTAATAAGCAAATTTGGTGATTGTTATCCTATTCCATGGTTGCTGTCAGATCAGATTGGAATTTTGTGCTTTAATCTGATCAGGTGGCCTCTAAAAGGGTGGGAATGTTGCGATATTGCCTGTTGCTGTTTGTTTTATGTTACATGGGCGGTCTTCAGGCTGCCAACCCGTCAATCATTAATCTGACTAATCAAACTGGTCAGTTACAAATTACCCCCCACCTGCAAATCTTAGAAGATTCTCAGCGTTCTCTCAGTATTGAACAGGTTATTTCTCCTTCATACGCTTCGCAGTTTTATCTTAATACACAACCATCTGCGAATTTTGGCCGTACCCGTTCTGCGTATTGGATAAAATTTGGATTGCATAACCGTTCTGATGTGAAGTGGTATCTCAGAATTAATGCACTTTTAGGTCATGACGTTGATCTGTATGTGGCGGATGATAGTGGATTGATGATTACAGATGCTATTGCGCATTATCTGCCGAATCAGGGGCCACACACCTGGTCATTGACATTGTCAAAGCAAAAACAACTCTGGTTCTATATACGTGCAACGAATGGTAATTCTATTTTGAATTTACCGGTAGAACTGTTCGCATCAGATAATTTTGTAGAGCAAACCCGTCTGGATCATAATCTGTATGGCAGTATCATCGCTATTTTACTTGTGATGTCTGTTTACAATTTGTTGTCATTCTTCGTATTACGTGAGAGTAGCTATTTAGCTTTGTCGGTTCACATTGCCTCGGTAGCAGTGGTTGTTCAGATCACACGCCCGGTGTATACCGGTTTTGATTTTCTGCAAAATACTGATTCGCATTTTTTCACAGCACCTGTCTATATTGCTGTGATTAGTCTGATTATCTTTAGTCGTCAGTTATTACAAACAAATCGCTGGACGCCCAAAACGGATCAATTGATGTGGGGTGGCGGGCTTGTGTCTGTTGGGTTGATTGGGGTCACCGGATGGATTCCCGGGGGAACTTTCTTTGCTCAGTTGATGGTCATCATTACGTTTGTGTTGATTATTGTGGCGAGTATTCTCAGGAGTCTGCAAGGTGATCGCACAGCCAGGTATTACCTGATTATTTTCGTATTTGTGACCGCTATAGTATTTCCAAATGCTTTGATTAATGTCATGGCTGAAACACGATGGCAAAGCGCTGAATTTTATTCTACTGGTGTAGCTTCTGTTTTATTCCTCCTATTGCTGTCTATTGTGCAATCGGAAAAAGTGCGTGGATGGCGTGAACAGGATCAGAGAGCCAGCGCAAGAAAAGAAGCAACGGATAATTTCCTCATGACGATTAGCCATGAACTACGTTCTCCCCTGCATACTCTGATTGGTCTCGGCGAACTGTTAAAAAGCACACAGCTCAATCCGGTACAAAATGACTATCTGCAAAAGCAGGAAAATGCCTCGCAACATATGCTGAATCTGGTGAATGATATTCTTGATCTCAGTGCGTTGAGTAGTGAGAAGCAATCAGCCAACCTGGCTTATGAACCGTTTGATCTGCAGGAATTGATGAATGATCTGCGTCAGTTGTTTAGTGTATCAGCGGAACAGAAAGGGTTGACACTGATTTTGGCGGTTACACCTTCTTCCTACCCACCTCTGCTGGGCGATGTGAAGTACCTTAAACGGGTTTTGATCAACCTGTTGGACAATGCGATTAAGTACACTGAGCAGGGCCATGCAAAGCTTGCAATCAAACTGCAGAAAGATAATCAATTATCTGTCATGACACTGCATTTTGAAGTTAGTGATACAGGTGTTGGTATTCCGGTTGAAAAACAATCCTATTTATTTCAGCCATTTTTTCAGGTCAGGCCAGCGAGCCGACAGCTTGAGGGTTCAGGGCTGGGTTTGGCGATCAGTTCCCAGTTAATTAAACAAATGGGTGGGGAGCTACGGGTGAAAAGCCAGCCTGCTGAGGGCAGTAGTTTCTTTTTTGATTTGAGTTTTCCCATACAAAAAGACTGCACGGACGAAGAGTAAAGACTTCGGTACGAGCTGATGTATTCCTGATATCCCAACTATTTTTCCGGCGACTTATACGCTATCTGTGAGGAGCGATGTAATTGCCTGATGGTATGAATGATTATTTGGCTAAACTCTGCAGCACGGATGGGCTAACCAATCTTATATTGTGAGGCAGCGCCCGGCTAATTGATTGTAAGTACGCTGGCAGCTATTTTGTAGAGTACCCCGAAGACGTTTATGGCCTATATTAGTTTATAGGTAAATCATTTATATCGAATGCCGAATGTTTTGCCCGGTAGTGTGTTGCTTAAGCGCAATGCATCAAATTGCTCACAAT
>JBMZDK010000342.1:0-3995 GCA_049614265.1 Thiolinea sp. | reverse complement strand
ATAGCTCCACGATAACGACGTGCACAACCAAATAACAGCAATACCCAGCATAATGAGCAACAAAGCCAGCCAGTGATCACGACTAATCGCCTGTCCCAAAATCGGCTTGCTGAACAAGCCCGCTAATACCGGAGCCATCCCTAGTGAAATCGCTGCACCATGTGTAATCGGCGCAAACTGCAGGCCCGCAATATTGATCAGGCTAAACGGCACACCGGCGAAACAGGTTAGTCCCAGCAGTCGCAGCCAGGGTATCTTATGCTGCTTCAGCAAACGCCAGAGTAGCCACGGCAGGCTAACTAACAAACCACCGGCAACCCGCGTCGCATTAAGGTCGAAACTTGTCCAGCCCGCATTGATACCGAGCATAGACACTGAAGAATGCGCTCCCCAGATCAGGGCACTACAAAGGCCTAAGAAGATAGCTAATAGGTACACAGCGGCCTTCCATCATACTCAGCCACCACACTGATCAAATCGACTTGTAGAGCAACCACCCCTAATTTACCCGGATAAATCCGTATTCTCTGATGCGCGCAGTAGCTTTTTGTCACCATAGCCAATAGATCCTATAATTGAGTTGTTATGCAGCCTGAATATTATGTGTTCCAGCCAGCCACAATATTGAGACCTTACATTAGCTTGTACTGGCTGGCTAAAAATACTAAGCACACCAGCTATCCTATCCTGCCTGATGGCTCTATTGATGTTGTCATTAAAATTAATAGCACCGACCTGGACAGCCAGCTATTTGGCACAACGACCCGTCCAACACTCATCGCGATAGAACCCAACAACACCTACCTTGGCATTCGTTTCAACCCTGGACAAAGCCGGCATTTTATCAACCTCGCAGCCTCAGAATTAACCAATTTATCGACATCAAGCTCAGGTCTGCTCACTGTTCAACTTGACAGGTTGAATGAACTCACTTCTCCGACAAATATCGCAACTTACCTCGACCAATGCCTCTGTCACACGCTGAACAAACACACACCTGCCACCAACCGTATTGATCATGTGTTACAACAGATACTTCTGTCACACGGCCAGCTAACCATTAATGAAGCAGCCAATAATCTGTGTAAAAGCCGCCGCCAATTTGAGCGAATTTTCCGTGAAACCGTGGGATTAACGCCCAAGACCTACAGTGCGATTTGCCGCCTGCAACACGCAACCCAACTGATTCATCATCATCCACAAATCGCATTAGCTGAAATTGCCCACATAGCCGGTTACGCAGATCAAAGCCATATGAACCGGAACTGCAAGCGCCTTACTGGTGTAACACCAACCCGTATTGATCATAATCATGTCGCATTTATCCAATACACCTCTGGAGCAACACATCATACTTAGACTCATTATGAATCAGGAGAAAAGCTATGAAACTCTGGACAGGTATTGTTACGGAAAAAATTGCAGAATCGAAGGATTTTTACACCAAACTGTTTGGTTGTCAGATACTCTTTGAAGAAGACTGGTTTGTTTTACTTGAGCTGGGCGGCGCTGAGTTAGGTTTTATGCAACCTGACTTGGACTTTCAGACAGAGATATTTCAAAAGCCATTCAATAGCGAAGGTGTATGGATTACTGTTGACGTCGAAGATGCCACTGCCGAGTATCAGCGCATGCAACAACAAGATATTAAGATTGCTATGGAATTACGCGATGAAACCTGGGGTGACCGTCACTTCACCGTACTCGACCCATCTGGCATTGCAGTAGACATCGTGCAACGAATTACCTCCTGAACGCTATAAAGATCATCTTCCACACCAGTGAAAGATGACTTGTTCAGCACCTACATGGACAGCCTTATATATCAGGGTCTTCCGGATGAGGATGACCCGTACCGGTTTCCAGATAGCGTTTCAGACTAACCGTCAGGAAATAACCCCATTTACTGTTACAGTGACGATAAAAATCATCGGCTTCCGCCCAACCATGATGGGAAAAGTGCAAACAAGCACCGCGTTCATCCGGGCTGATCTTAAACACAAACTCACCTTTATCCGCCCAGGGCCCCTCAGTACATTGCCATTTTACCAATTCACCAGGTTGTAAATCAGTAACGGCAAAGGCAACTTGGTGCTCACCTTCCGGCCCAAAAAATACCCGCAATTCCTGATCTTTCATTTCAGCTTTTGTCCACCAGGCAGTAATCCCAGCCTCTTCAGCAACAGCGCTGTAAAGCTGCTCTGGTGATACTTCGATAACGATTCGGTGCAGTATGTCATGCATATTGTTTAACCTCATGTCTAAATTATAGTACACAAAAAGGTGTACTATTGATCGATAAAAAAGGGCACCCAGCTTTCGTACCCTATAATTAATTCGCTAAGTGGGCAGTCAGACACTCAAAACTGCTCAGCCAGCCAAAGCGATGACCATCACTGGCAGTTTGCCCCGGCAGCTTTTCATGCTTCAGCACTAATTCAGTCACACCATTCCGCTCAGAAAAATTCAGCTCCACCAGCGTAGTTGCACATTGCCCAGCGCTACCCTGGCAATCCTGATTCTCCAAAACCCAGGTAAAGATCAGCTGATTCGGCGCATCAACAGCAACATATTCACCCCAGTGCTTAATTTGAGTCTTGTCTGGTGTTTCAATAGTGATTTCATATTGACCACCCACACAACAATCTATGGTGGTATTGATCACAGTAAAATTTTCCGGCCCAAACCATTGGGCTAATAACTCGGGCTGTGTCCATGCTGCGAAAACCCTGGCTATTGGTGCATGAAACTGGCGGATTAGTACCAAGGTTTCTTCAGCAACAACAGCACTCATGACATTCCCTGCTCATCTGGCTGCATTAAAAATTTATCCAGCGCGGTCAGCTTTTCATCCCAGAATTGCTCGTAAAACTGCATCCATTCAGAAGCCTGCTGTAACGGCTCTACATTAATCCGGCACTGGTGAACCCGGCCCTGAATTGAACGCTGTAACAAACCTGCTTTTTCCAGCATTTTGATATGCTTGGTCACTGCCGATTTAGTAATCGGAAAAGGCTCAGCTAACTCAGCAACCGACATTTCCTTGCCTGCCAAGCGTGTCAGCATTGCTCTGCGTGTTGGATCAGATAGTGCGGAAAAAATCGTGCTGAGTTGCTCGTTATTGTTCACCATATGGTGTACTTTATTATTTTTTCAAACTGAGAGCAAGTACTGTGTTCAGAAAACGCGCGGTGACAACCCCGCCTGAAACCAGCACAAAAACGAATAAATGCTATAAACCGGCATCTTCAGCACCCGCTGTAAATCCGCCGCATACGGCACCATATTAGTACACTCCAGCACCACCGCCCCCACTTCCGGATGCTGTTCAACCAGCGCCCGCCCGGCCTCCAAAATATCCAAGCGGGACTGCGTCACATCCAGATAAGGTTCATCGTCTAATATCGCGCGCGTAAACTCCTGCCCCGCATCCGTCCCCATCAGTGGAATATCCAGCGGGATATTCACCGCCGCCAGATGCTCCGGCGTTAACGTCGCGCTGGAAATCGTCAGAATACCCACCCGCTTATCTGGCGGTAAAAGTGACTGCACCATCGGCACCTGCATCAGCGAAGAACTCGCCACCGGCACATTGAATGCCTTTGCCAGCTTATCCTGATGCAAGCACATAAAGCCGCAGTTAGTGGAAATACCGTCTACCCCCATCGCCACCAATTCTTCTGCCGCCTCAATAAACGCGCCTAGTAAACCATCGGCCTGATGGCGTACCACCTTATCCGGTGACGCGCCTTTGACAATCTTAAAATGCAGCGGAAACGGCCAGCTGCCCGCATGCCCAATATCACCGGGAATGCGCGGAAAACGGGTTTCCAGCATGAGTACACCCAACGCTGCGCCATAGACGTTTTTCCCACCGCTCGCTAAGTTCGGATTATTCGGATCAAACTGTTGCATCAATTCTGCTCCTCTCTGTCCTGGGTAGCATGCTCTTGCTGTTTCATCTCGCCCAATAAATGATGACCAGCTTTCACCGC
>JBMZDK010000341.1:0-4036 GCA_049614265.1 Thiolinea sp. | reverse complement strand
TATCAATGATTCAACAACCGCCCGCCATCAACGGGGAAAATCTGCCCGGTAATATAATCAGCATCTTTTGCTAAAAATAATGCCATACGAGAAACGTCATCAACATTTCCGGGGCAGCGCAATACGGTTTTTGCCAGCAACTCTTGTTGCTGCTCTGAACTCATACCTTGCTCAGGCCAGAGAATAGCGCCGGGCGCAATGCCATTGACCCTGATGCAAGGCCCCATCTCGCGTGCTAAAGCTTGTGTTAACATCACTAAGCCAGCTTTAGCAGCACTATAAATCACATGATTTTCCAGCGGGCGCATACCATGTACATCAACCATGTTAATAATGCAGCCCTTGCTTTCGCATAGAGCCTGCTGTGCAGCCTGGGCCATAAACAGCGGCACCTTCATATTAATACCATTCAACTCATCCCACTGTTGCTCGGTCATTTCTGCTAATGGTGTCGGATAAAAGCGCGAAGCATTATTTACCAGAATATCCAGCCGGCCAGCCTTCCGCAGCACTTCTGCCACAATTTTCTTATGTTGGGTAATATCCAACAGCTCGCCCTGAACCAAAAAACATGAATTTTCCCGCTGCTGATTTAATTCTGCTTGCAAGGCATGTGCCTCGTCTGATGATGAATGGTAATGCACAGCCACTGTAGCACCGGCTTCATGCAGGACACGCACAATCGCTGCCCCAATACGCCGCGCACCACCGGTAACCAGTGCAACTTTGCCCGTCAGATTATTTTCTTTCACACCCAACCCTTAGTTCAGCTTATGATAGTTCATTTCAGCATCTTAACCTGATATGCGCACCCGGAAGCCATTACCCTTACCTTCTCCACAAGCATTGGAACACAGTAAACAACTGTCAAAGGTCATTAAGCGGTACATTGATGAGGCCGGAGGCAGCATCCCCTTTAGGCAGTATATGCATATGGCCTTATACCAACCTGGTTTAGGCTATTACGTTGCAGGCCAGGAAAAATTTGGGCATGCAGGCGATTTTGTTACAGCTCCGGAGATTTCTCCATTATTCTCCCAATGTATTGCTAATCATTGCGCCACAACACTCTCGATTATAGATTTTGCCGACAGCAGACAAATCCTGGAGTTAGGTGCAGGCACTGGCATTATGGCAGCTGATATTCTTACCCACCTCAGTTCATTGGAAGCTCTGCCTGATTGCTACTTCATTCTCGAACTTAGCCCTGAACTACGACAGCGGCAACGAAAAACCTTAGAACAACATTGTCCTGAATTGATCAGGCGAGTGGAGTGGCTGCAAGAACTGCCTGCAGAGCCGATAAACGGTGTGATACTCGCGAATGAAGTCCCGGATGCAATGCCAGTAGAATTTTTTAGCATCGAAGGAGAAAAAGTCTCGGTTACCCATGTGGCTGCCAACGGCGATGATCTGTATTTCAAATCGCTTCCGCCGGACGAAATACAGCTTCAAACTATAAAAAGCAACTGTTTCGACGGTTGGGATCAATACTATGATGCTTTCCGTCCGGCCACAGCTTATTACTCTGAGTACAATCCGGCATTAACCGGTTGGATTAATAGCCTCAGCGATACTCTGAACAGGGGGGAAATATTAATTATCGATTACGGTTACGAACGTAGCGATTATTACCGTCCCGAACGCAATCAGGGCACTCTGCTTTGCCATTATCAACATCATGTTCATGACCAACCATTACTCTGGCCCGGATTACAGGATATAACAGCCAGTGTTGATTTCACGGCCATAGCTGAAGCCGCAGATCAGGCTGGGTTAACTATCAGTCGATACTGCTCACAGGCTGACTTCCTGTTTCACTCTGACCTGGAAACACTGTTTAACCAGGCACTAAATACACAGCCGGAGCAACAATATCAACTGGCACAACAGGTTCGCACGCTGACATTGCCATCAGAGATGGGCGAGCGCTTTAAAGTGATGTCGCTCACAAAAGGATTTACCACGGACGAACAGACACATACACTGTCTGGCTTTCAACACAGCGACCGGCGTCATCGCCTCTGACTATCATGGATTTTATTCAGATCTTTGTTCTTGCACTGGTACAGGGTATCAGCGAGTTCCTTCCAATCTCCAGTTCAGCCCACTTGATCTTAGTTCCCATTCTGACTGACTGGGAAGACCAGGGACTGGCATTTGATGTTGCTGTACATGTTGGCACGCTAAGCGCAGTCATTCTCTATTTTTACAAAGACATTATCCGCATGTTGACGGCCTGGGTGAAATCATTATTCGGTGGCGGTTTAACAGCCGATGCACGCCTTGCCTGGGCCATTGGACTTGGTACGATCCCTGTCGGCCTGGCGGGTCTATTGTTTAAAGATTATATAGAAATATACCTGCGCAGCCCTCTGGTTATTGCAACCACAACCATCGTATTTGCCATTTTGCTCTGGCTTGCTGATCGGATGGGCGATCGTCTACGCAATGAATATGACATTCGCTGGATGGATGTTTTACTGATTGGCATTTCACAAGCCTTTGCCTTAATTCCGGGAACCTCCCGTTCCGGTGCGACCATGACCATGGCTTTGTTTCTCGGCTTTACCCGCCAGGCAGCCGCCCGATTTTCGTTTCTGTTATCTATCCCGGTCATTTTGCTGGCGGGGGGACTACTGACAAAAGACCTGGTCGAATCCAGTACCCCAGTTGATTGGGCCGCGCTCATTCTCGGTGTTGCCTTATCTGCCATCAGCGCCTGGCTTTGCATCCATTATTTCCTGAAGTTTTTATCACGTATCGGCATGTTGCCCTTTGTGATTTACCGGTTGGCACTTGGAATATTTCTGTTTGTGATGTTCTGGCCCGTTGCGTGAGTGCGCGCATCTGTGATTTCTATGATTCACTGTGATTTAAACCGGGCACATCACCTAATTTATTGAGTAATTCAGGTAACCCCGTTTTAAAACGATGATTAGCCTGCTGTGCGAGAGCCTTTCCTTGTTTGCTCAGACCTAAAATCTGCATCAGTGAACGGCTGCCACTAGCCTTATCTTTGCGATACCCAAGGCGCACTGACTCAAAACCTGCGCACTGCCAGAAAGCTAATACCTCTGGCGACAGCGCGTAACTGACGCCCAGATAATCAGCCTGCTGCTGTTCAGCAAACTTACATAGCTTATCCAGTAGCAAACGCCCAACCCCCTGCCGTTGCCATTCCGGTGCAACCGCAATACGCATCACCCGCTCGCAGTGCAGACACGCCGCACCGGGGATACCTGCATGAAAAGTGAGTGACTGCGGTAACAAATGACCATGCGGGCGACGTTTACCAGCATGAATATCTACAGTCAGTTCCGGTTCTAATTCACCTTCACGTGCCAGCAAAGCAACGGCAATGACCTGCTGCTTACATTCGATGACATGCAGTGTGATATGTGGCGCATCCAGCATCTGGCGCAGGTCTGAAGGACGGGTTTGGTAGTGAGCATTGATTAATAGCTGGAAGATTTGGCGAAGTTTGACTTCATCATTGACTAAGGTGGCCTGTGGAATTTGTTGGTAGTTAAAGTTCAGTTGCTCATCTCGCTGCTCCCCTTGCACCGGACATTTCTGTGGAAACGGTGCTTTGGCAAGGGCTGGGAAAGGGGGGAAATGGCCTGACACAACCTCTAAGGAAGATGAGTCATCTCCCCGATCCAACACCAACCACTCATTCACAAATCCTTCCAGCCAATCTCCCTCTCTCCAGCGAATGGGCTGCTGCAACTTCACCTCCAGCCAATCCGGGTACAAACACGCCAATTCACGCTGAAATCGCAGAACAAAACCACGCCCACTGCCTTCATATCCCTGTAGCGTTGTCGAAAACACACAACGTGGATAGTGTTGTAACATTTGCAGTAACATTGGCAATGGAATGGCGGCCGCTTCATCAACTAACAACACATCAGCCGCAGGCACTGTTTGTAACAAATCATCCGGTGCACAGAATGTCACTTCATATTGAGCATGCTGCAACACACTGACAATCGTTGCCCGTGACGGTGCAGTCAATACCACTTGTTGTCCC
>JBMZDK010000340.1:0-4060 GCA_049614265.1 Thiolinea sp. | reverse complement strand
CGGGTTAAGCTCCTGCCCAAAGGCACGAATCACCGCTTGCGGATTCAGTTCATGCACATATTCCATGCCCGAAGACAGAAACCCACCGGTGCCCGCCGTTGGATCGTAGATGGTGCGGATAATGCCTGCCTTAGTCAGCAGCTCATCATCTTCCATAAACACCAAAGACGTCGTGAGCCGCACAATATCACGCGGGGTAAAATGCTCCCCGGCAGTTTCATTCGAGCTTTCCGCAAAGCGCCGGATAAGCTCCTCAAACACCAGCCCCATATCGTGATTGCTGACCGCCTGTGGACTGAGGTCAGTCGCTTTAACCCGCTCCACCACTTTGTACAGCAAGTCAGCGTCATTAAGCTGGCCGATGAATTCCGCAAAGTTGAAGTATTCGAAGATTTCCCGCGCATCTTTGGAGAAATTCAGCAGGTAATTCTCTAAGTTCGCTTTAATCCCGCTTTGCCCGAGTTTGGACAAATCCATTGGCGAGGTATTGTAAAAGCTCAGGCCGGATGCTCTAAGCAGAAACTTTTCGTGCGCCTCCTCCGGCAGAGCGGTCGCTTGCAACCTGTCGTATTCATCCAGCACTTTTTCTTTGGTGTCGGCACTCGCCAGCACACACTCTAAGCGACGTAATAGCGTAAACGGCAGGATAATACGACCGTACTGACTTTGCTTGAAATCACCGCGCAGTAAATCGGCAATAGACCAGCAGTAGGCGGCGAGGTTATTCGGGGTTTGATCCATCAAATGATATTCCTTTTTATTGGTTGTCACACGGCATGGCCGGACACCAATGTATGAAGGAAAGCCCTTGAAGCATTGACATTGCTGATTCTTTTGAATTTTTTAGGGCTTGCTCGAATAAGCAAATGGTGCCTAGAGAGAGACTCGAACTCTCACAGTGTTACCACCGGCGGATTTTGAATCCGCTGCGTCTACCAATTCCGCCATCCAGGCACAGATGTGAAGCCGTGTATTTTACTGATTTTTTCCCATTTGGAAAGTCTTTTTACACCGTGTATGATCAGCGCCCATGCAATTAAGTGACTTTAACTACCATCTGCCTCCGGAGCTGATTGCGCATCAGCCCCTGGAACAACGTACTGCCAGCCGGATGTTGGTGGTTGATCGCGACAACGGTCATCTCGAAGACCGTCAGTTCAGCGATTTACCCGCTTTCATTCAACCGGAAGACTTGTTGGTGTTCAACAACACCCGCGTTATTCCTGCCCGTTTGCATGGCAATAAAGAAACAGGCGGTAAAGTTGAAGTTCTGGTGGAGCGTATTACCGACACGCACGAAGTATTAGCACATATACGCGCCAGCAAGGCTCCCAAAACCGGCGCGCGCCTGCTGCTCGAAGGTGAAATTAAAGTCGAAATGACCGGGCGTCAGGACGACTTATTCCGGCTGCGATTCCTGCATGACACACCGGCACTGGAATTGCTTGAGGCACATGGTCATATTCCGTTGCCACCCTATATTGAACGCCCTGACGAAGACAGTGACCGTGAACGCTACCAGACCGTTTACGCCCGTCATCCCGGTGCTGTTGCCGCCCCTACCGCCGGTCTGCACTTTGATGAATCTCTGTTACAGACACTGCGCAATAAAGGTGTGCATTTCAGTGAAGTAACCCTCCACGTAGGCGCCGGAACCTTTCAACCCGTCCGCAATAATGACCTGTCGAAACACGTCATGCACGCTGAGTTTGCCGTCGTTAGTCAGGAAACCTGTGACGCTGTCGCGGCATGCCGTGAACGCGGGGGTAAAGTTATTGCTGTTGGCACAACATCGGTCCGCAGTTTAGAAAGTGCCGCTGCCGATGGGGTATTAAAACCCTTTGAAAATGATACCCGCCTGTTTATTACACCGGGTTATCAATTTAACGTTGTCGATGCGATTATCACCAACTTCCACCTGCCTGAATCGACACTCCTGATGTTAGTTTCCGCATTCACCGGATATAAATCTATGCATAATGCCTATAAACATGCTGTAGCCTCTAATTACCGCTTCTTCAGTTATGGTGATTCCATGCTCTTAACAAGCCGGTAAACACATGATTTATAAAGCTTATCCAGTTAACCATCACCTATATCAATCGTTTTAATGTGACTTTTTTACAACATGTAGTATCCTTGCTATGAAGATATTGCGTGTCTGATTGCCATCACGTTAATACTCACTATCCGTAATAATTAATTGCGTACCCCAACGTAGTCTCAATTAGCGATACATAACGAAGGCAATGGTTCATTATTACAGCTCAAACAGTAATGAATTAACAAGCCGGAGGAAACCATGAACAAATTATTAAAAGCGACAGCACCGGTTATGCTGGCCGGACTATTATTCTCTGCTGCTGGCAGTGTGAGCGCAGCTCCACTAACTCTGCCTGCCGATAGCTCAAAAATTTATCAGACCAAAAACCTCAAGCCCGGCAACGTGTTGAAAATGTATGCCAACCCCGGTTCTGACATTATGGTCAACCTGCCACACAATGCGACCTGGATTGTACGACGCGGTGCTCAGGTTGCCGCCAACGGTGTGGTGTGGGAAAAAGTCAGCTGGGATAACCAGACCGGCTGGGTAGATTCCAACCGTCTGCGTTTCGATGCAAAATCAACCCAGATCGCTGCCGCCCGCCGCGCCTGTATGAATAATCCGGCAACCGTTGACAAGATGTGTTGCGGATATCCGGAATCAGCCAAAGGTGTTCCTTTCCGTTCAGTGCCTATTTTCTCTGTACGCGGCTTAAAACCGGGCCAGAGCCTGATGATGTATATGGAACAGGGTTCATCAGCCGTAGCTATTGAAATCCCGCACAATGCGACCTGGGTCACTAAACTGGGTAAGATTGCCAAAGGTGATGGCGTCGCTTTTGAAAAAGTCCGCTGGTCAGGCAAGAACGGCTGGGTAAACACGGCTTACCTCACACTTGACCCGAAAAAGACTAAGGAAGGCGATGCTAAGCGCCGTCGTTGCAGTGGTGGTCGCGCCCTGTTACCTGCGGCTAATCCGGAAGTGGTTTGCCTGCCCGCCAGCGTCATTCGCCGCCTGCGTGAATCCGGTGCTTTATCAAACGCAATTATTGATCAATTGGCAAAACAGCCTAAATAATCAGCAAGTTAGGGAATTTTTTCTCTCAATAAATAAATGCTATAGCGAAACTGTCGGCTTTGTACCATGCTTAATGCAACTAGTCGACAATATCAAAATAAAGCCCGCATCCGAGCGAATAATAAGACCAAACGTGAGGATGGAAATAATAACAATTGAAGACGCCCCTGTGGCGTCTTTTTTTATGCCTGTAAAAAGAAAGCCGCTAACAAGTAGCGGCCATAACAGGAGGAGAAACCGACTTCGTACATTCCGCACGATAGTCTCAGGATAAGGATATTCAGACATTTCCAACCGGAGGGGTTATGGTTATTATTAGCCCGGTCAGTATGCCCTACCCTATTGTTACCACCCATCTTCACAGGCATAAAGATGGGTACAGTTAATCCAGATTATTTTTGTTATTACCGATTAACTGTTGCTGCTGGTTTGTTGTTTTTATTAGCCAGCATAGCCCCGCAAATACATCCTTGTCACATCCATGTCGTTGTTTTTATTATTGTTCCTTGCCAATCCATGAGCGTATGTTACGTATCGACAGATAAATTAATAAGTAACGATAACCGTTAAGTCTAAATTTTTATCAGATCGCCCTATCTTCATGATTTTAAGAACAAAAATAAATTTCAAAAAGGTAATCTAACGCAGGTTACGTCGATGACTGACACACAATGGGAGTTTACCTGTTATGTATCGTACTCAAGGGCACTACAGCCCGGGCAAGACACAGATAAGAAGCACGTTGCATCGGGAATCCCCATAGAAATAGCCAACATGCAAGCGGCCTAATGAACGATACCGGAGCGGGTTATGTGGGTGGATAGGTTGAAGAGTCATTGTTTCAGGCAAGAAAAAGGCCGCTAATAAGCGACCTGTTCTTTAATAATGGTGGGCCTGCACGGACTTGAACCGCGGACCAAAGGATTATGAGTCCTCTGC
>JBMZDK010000339.1:0-4104 GCA_049614265.1 Thiolinea sp. | reverse complement strand
ACTTCCCTCTTCCCGCTGGGCTTTTGCTTCTGATCTTCAAAAAGCGTAAGCGAAAGTGAGCAAGCGCCCTGTTCTAATCTGTCAGATTTTCTACGGTGCTTGATGGCGATTGCATTTTTAATATCTTTTTAAAAGCTTTTTAGAGTCTCAGAGGCCTTATTGGAGCTAGGTTTCAGGGGTTTATTCATACCTTTTTGTCCGTTACTTCATACCTTTTTGTCCGCTATTTCGTACCTTTTTGACTGTATTTCGCACCTCAATAAAAATAAAAGTACTGGAATAGTAGTTTGCAGGTCTATATCATGCTCTGTAGTTAATGAAAGGTATGACAATGTCAAAGAGCAAAGTTGTTGTTAGTAATGGCCTAATATCGGCGGTTCAAAAGCTAACGCTTACTGAAAAGCGGATGCTGATGCTGGCAGTAACTAAGATTGATGAAGGCCTAGGGATAGAGCAAGCGATCACAATAAATGCTGCTGAGTTCAGCAAGGTCTATGGCCTGAAAAAAGATGCTGTTTATAAATCGCTGAAACGTGCTGAAGTTAGGTTATGGAATCGCGAGCTGGTTATGATGGACATGACCCCACCAATGGTACTGCGCTGGATCATTTCGCGCGCTTATGTCGCTGGTGAAGGTGAAGTTCATTTGAGGTTTCACCCTGATTTAGACGGTCATGTAATTAACCTGAAATCTCATTTCACACAGTACTTACTCTCCCGTGCTGCTGAATTTAAGCATCTTTGTTCATGGCGGATGTTTGAGAAGATTATGCAGTTTAGAAAAACTGGTGTGTGGTCTATCTCAGTCGAAGAGTTCAAGCAGATTATGGAAGTGCCGAAAGCTTATGATAAGGATTTTGGCATTGTCCGGCGCAAGATAATCAATTTGGCTATCAAAGAAATCAAAGAAAAGGACGGACTAGAAATTAACTGCGAAGTCTCAAAGCGAGGCCGCAAAATAACAGGATTGAAATTCACTTTCCCACCGGAGCAACAAGCTGCCCTTCCACTGCAGCAGCCGAAGAGGCAAAGCGTTGGGAATAAGAGAATCACCAAAGCCTACATCGAGCAGCACGCCCGACCAGGTGAAACATATGAACAAGCACGAATACGACTACAGGAGGAGCAGAGAAAATATAAAGAAGTAGCTTAACCAAGTAGTAAACGCCCTGCACGGCTGCGCTAACAGCCATACAGGACTTCACAATTCAATTAACGTGAGTAACTGAACTATGCACAGTAATAATACCTGTGGTGCGTCTTCTGCGCACACACAAAACACCCTATCCCCCGAACAGGAAGAAGAATTCCTGTTTTTATTCTCAAAGCTGGACAGACCGACACGGCAAATATTGCTATCAATAATGAGCGCCTCTGTGAATGGTGATGTGGAGCTGATGCGAACTTATCAGCAACAGCTACCTGAAAGCGAACGTCATTTCTTTAATGATTTCATTGAACGCACTGAGAAAAGGCAGGAGGTGGCCGCATGAGTGATTCAACTCCCCCGCTACCGCTTAACAATAAGCAAATAACCGATATTCTCTACCGGATTACATGCCTTGTGGCAGCGCTTGCTGAGTGTAGGGACATGAACGTGCCTTATGCCATCGAGGTTCTTACCGACAAATTAGACGAAGATATCGCGTACCTACATAACTACTTCGAAGTGTTGGCCGCTAAGGAGGTGCAGGTATGAACTCTGAAACCTTACTCGCAACGCTGGGAACCATAGCAATTGGCCTTGTTCTTATCGCATGGCAAACCAGAGGCAACCGGCATAAAACCCGCTCATGGCTTGGATGGGCCGCGCTTACCCTGGAATTATTAGCGGGAAGTATGGCTGTCTATTGGGCTGCATCCAACGGTGAAGGCTTGCTTACGTGGGTTTTTATCGGCGGCTTTGTGGGGCTGGCGATGGCAAAGGCCACTATTGTGAGTGCGGTCGTCACTGCCTATGAAAAAGGCCTGTACCCTGCCCTGGCTGTGGGCGTGTTGACCCTGTTAGGCGCTTATACAATCGTTTATTTTGCCGGTTCATTTCATGGCGGTATGGAGTCTGCTGGCAAAGCTGCGCAGGAGGCCGAAGCATCCGCACCGATCCGCGCTATTGACGCACAGCTAGCCAGTGCCAGAGATAAGTTAAATGGCCTTTCAGGTTTTGCTGATAGTAATCGAGCATCAACAGAAGGTGCTCAGGCTGAACAGCTTAGGAGCGAACTCAGGGCCGCACAGGACGCGCTTTCACGTTGTCCGGCAAACTACATCACTAAATGTGTCAACCCTGCTCAGAAGCGCATAGACACGATCAGAGCGCAGCTTTCAGGATTGAGCTATCACACTGGAAACCAGAGCTATACCGGCACAAAGCAACTCATTGCTGACTTGGAAAGCAAACGCGCTGAATTATTGCAGTCCGGCAATATTAAAACAGCCTCTGGTTCTGGTGCGGATGATGCGATGGTTGCCTGGATATTGAGTACCACTATCGAAGAAGCACGGCATTTGAAATGGCTGGTGTTTGTCCTGGCGTTTGATGTTTTGTCGCTGATGTTTCGCTTAACCGGAGACATGGTATCTGTAGGCCAGAATGATAATAAGCTGATAGCAAATCGCTTAGTGGTTTTATTAGATAGTGGTTTATCAGTGTCAGAGGCCGGTAATATCTTGGCGCATAATATACCCCCTGCCCTGCCTGATAACTCAGATGCAATTAGCAATAAGGCATTGCCAGAATCTAAGCCAGATAAAACTCAGGCAACCGGATTTATTGATACGAATAACTTACCTCTTCCCGATGGAGATAATAATTCTTGTTCAACTTGGAATGCTGAGCTTAGTAAAACCGGCATAGACTTCCCCACTGATCCGGCCATGAATCAACATGCAGACAAGGCACAGATTGACCGGATTTTGCAGCGTGGACAGAGTGTTCAGGACAGTTGCGAAAAAGGGTCTACAGACCGAGTGCACACGGTGCCGGACACTTTTAAACAGTCTGCTGATAAGCTGTATCCGCAATGGGTAGAAAAGCTCAGAAGGGAAGAGCTGAAGCCTACTGTTAGACCTGCACGTGATTTTATTTCTAAACACCTATGCAGTCAGACAAATACTGAAACGCTCACGCCTTCATTGATAAATGTGTTGGCAATGGATTGGTTTGAACGTGCTGAATCTGAGGGCATTATTAAAAGAAATCCAGAGGGTGGAATTGGAAAACCTAAGTATCTAATGACTTAAAAGGGACATCTAGCCAGCGTTTAAGCCTGCTTAGACGCTGGTGCTAGAAAGTGTAGCTACAAATTAACAAAAACAACATTTTTTGCCATAAATTATCGAGAAGCATCAGAAAGTGTCCGTACAAATTAATACTTTAAAGACTAGGTAGCATAAAGTATCAGGGGGGGTGACATCTTTTATATAAATGTCGCTGCACTTATGCCAGCATCAACAAGAAAATCATTAATTTTAATTGAGAAAAATAGTATGACAGTTGAGTCAATTGAAGCCTGTAGAACCATATCCCGTGCTGATTTATCAGAGCTAATCAATAAACCACGATCAACCGTAGAGCGCATGATTAAGCGCGGCGAATTACCGAAGCCGTTCAAAATTGGGCGTACATGGCATTGGCGGGAATCAACCATCCATGACTGGATGGATCAGAAAGAATCCGAAGCCATGAAAGAGGCCGCATGATCCAGGCACCTGCAGCGCTACAGGCTCACATGCTGCAACATATCGGCGTTGCGCTAACTGCGATTAACGATGATGAGCGTTGGCACTCAGGCAATAAAAGATTAGGCGATCCATCCGGGAAAATCAGCTACGTCACAGCAGAAACAGGTCGCGGCTTACTTGTCCGGTACAGGCACAAGCACGGTGATTGCCTCACATGGAAATCATGGGCAGGGGAGCAGGGCGAGTACATCCGGCCAGCACCAAGGCCAAAGAAATCAGCGCCACCGATAGACGATCTGCCTGTCATGCTCAAAGTGTGGCAGGAAGCCGGACGGGTAGACCTGGCACACCCTTACATTGAGTCAAAGCTCATTGTCCCCGTAGGTATCAGGCAGGCCAGTAAACGCTATGTGATCCGCGCAA
>JBMZDK010000338.1:0-4109 GCA_049614265.1 Thiolinea sp. | reverse complement strand
GCTGCCGTTTCCATCGCAGCCATATCAGCAAGGTACTCGCCAATATTCTCTGGTGCTGAAGCCTCCTGCTTCTCCACATGTGCCCCACCGGGCAAACGACCAACCACCGGGCGCGGACAAGTATAAGGTGAGTGCAAGGCTGTATAACTGACTTCACAGGAAACCAGCGTTGACGGTATAGGTCGCTGCCCACCGGGCGGAACATGTGTGTAAGGACGGTTTTCAGTTTTACAGTCACTGGCTTCAATACTCTCCAGCTTCACCAAATCATTAAAGACCCCACCAATCCGGTTCTTCTCAAACTGTTGTTTACACAGCGCAATACACTGTTCTGCATTTGGCGTTTCTTTAAGCTGCGCCATTTGCCCGGAAAAGGATTCCTGCGCAGATTTACGTGTGGTTTCCCCGGTTCGGCACGGATCGCTATTTTTTACCGTTTCAGTATTTGCACACCCCACCTGACTCGTCAATGGAATAGCAGCAAGAACAGCGGTACGTAAGAGATTTTTGAAGGCTGGTTGTTTCATTGTACTGGCTCCGTTTTTTGAATTGATTCTTATTTGAGGATAGACTATTGATGAAAGTTCAGCCACTCAGTCCCCAGTCGATACGGGCACCTCTGCTGTTTTTATATAGACGATGAGTGTGCAACCCTTTTCACTGTAGGAATAATGCTCCGTATCCTTTTTCAGCCAGACCAGATCACCCTGCCGGTAAGTCGTACCATCATTATCCGTTAACTCGCCTTCCAACACATAAAACTCTTCATCTTCAGTATGGCGATGCGGTGTTGTTGTCGTACCGGGAGCCATGCGGTAGACATGAAACCCGACACCATCCGCATAAGCACTGTTAAGCTGAATCAGACTCTCACCCGTGTCACCACCACCCTCCGCCTCCCAGGGTTTAAACGCTGTCTCATAAATATTGGCAACGCGCCGGTCTTCTTTCACAATCGGTTTCATTACATTCTCCTCTGGCACAATAATTCTGACACGGAATCACGGAATCCCTGTGCATCTTACATGGTTACACCTGACGCACAGGTAGGGCTGCCATTGGAATTCCTGCCTGCTTAAATGCACCAATTAAATTCTCCAGCACCTCAGAACGCAGGGTGGTACGCTTCTTCACATCTTCCAGTTTGTACCGTGCTTCATACAACACACCAGACAGCATATGTCCCTGGTCATCATCCCAGATCGAACGAATCACCACCGTTGTCGTGCCTTTAATAATGCCGTCAATTTGTTCAATGGTATCAATCGTGGTTGATCTCACCAGCGCCGGATCTGCGCTGAAATCAGTCTGAAACCTGACCCGCGCCCGCACCGGCTGAGGATCCATAGAAAAGTTCTTGATTGTCGACGATGCCAGCACTGCATTCGGATAGTTCACAATAACCCCATCCGTGTTACGAATCGTTGTACGCCGCAGGCCAATATCAATTACATCCCCCCAGCCACCCCAGTGTTTACCAATTTTATCGATAATAATCCGGTCACCAATCCGAATCGGGCGATCTGCAATCAGGAAAATCCCGGCCAGAATATCCGCCAGCGTTTCCTTCGCCGCCAAACCAATTGCAATACCAAATATACCCGCACCCGCTAACACCGGCCCAACCTTAATGCCATTAATCTGTAACACCCAGATTAACCCAAGGAACAGGGCAGCCAGCCATAGGAACTGCTTCAGAAAATGGACAAAACGATCATCAAAATCGTTATCTGTCATCGCAGTGAGTTTTTCCAACCTGCGCACAACCACAAAGCGCAACAGATAAAACACCATAATGGTGACAACAATCGCCAGCAGGCTTTTTACCAGCAACGGCCCCTGATCCCAGGCCAGATTAAATTGATTGGTTAACTCTGTTAGTTTTTCCATTCAGCCTTATCCTCAACAGCAACGGATTAAATCGTTTGATTATAAGCCCGCACACAAAAGTCATCAGATCTTTTTGCCCACAACCTTTCGCTCAACTGGTGCGGCAAGCTGATTCATGAACCATATAGGCAGCCAGATTTTTATCCGGCTCATCCTCAAAACTATCTTCACAATATTCCAGCGCACGAATACGATCGAGCCGAAAATGACGAAAGTCTTCACGCTTCTCACACCAGGCCGCCAGCATCCACACCGGACTGGCAAAAATTAAAGCCAGCGGTCTCAGCGTCCGGGATGTATGTTGTGCTTCTCCATCGCTATATTCAATGCCTATCCTGCGCCGTGTCCGGATACACTCACGTAAACCGGAAAAACTCACCGTCCACGGCAACATAGATGACTGCCCCGGCATTGAATAGGTGGTGATCTGTTGTAATTCACCCTGTAGCGCAGCAGGTAAGACTGCCTGTATTTTTTCCAGGGCAGCACCAGCTTTAGCAGCAAATTTATCATCAGTCCATTGACTCACCATACTCATCCCCAGCCCAAGCGCCTCAAGCTCATCAGCATCAAACGTTATCGGCGGCAGGTAGTATTTTTTATCAATCACATAGCCGACTCCGGCTTCTCCTGTCACCGGCACACCGGAGTCCATCAAATCCTGAATATCCCGATACACCGTGCGCTTACAAATGCCGAACTCTTCGGCGATCTGTTTCGCCGTCACTGCACGTCGCCTGCTACGCAAAAAGTGAACCAGCTTAATCAATCGATCTGCACGCCGCATACCCGTCTCCCATGTGTTCAGACATCATAGCTTACTGAGAAAATGGATATTCCCAATCTCAAGTAAGGTCTACCTATGCATGTTACTGCAAGTCTGCTGACACCATGCTGTCAGCAGGTGTCAGTTATGCTAAATACTCTTTCAGATCAGGAGCTACACACTATGCAACGCACACCGGTAAACCCATGGCCGTGGTCATTGAATGTTGGTTATCATCAGGCTGAAATACTGGAAGGAGTAAAGCGTCAGTTAGTCTGCGCCGGACAGACTGCTGTTGATGCTGAAGGTAATCCACAGCATCCCGACGATATGCGCGCACAAATCGCACTTGCACTGGATAACCTTGAAGCTGTGTTGAAAGAGGCTGATATGGGTCTGGCGAATGTCACCAAACTGGGTATCTATGCGACCGATGTTGATGAAGCGATGAAAAATTTTGACTTATTGGGTATGCGTTTTGGGCCGGTGAATAACGCGCCGCCGATGACCTTGCTTGGAGTTACCCGGCTTGCGCTGCCGGGGCTGATGTTTGAGATTGAGGCGATGGCGGCGAATTAAGGGCACGGCGATATATAACCACTAATCGCTGGTTTTATTGTTATCGACAGAGCTTCTGGCCACCTAACTGTCGATAACAATGCCATCGTATATATCAGCCACACTGACACTCATTTTGGGGCACGGCAGCTCAATTATCTGATCAAACTCAGTAAAAGTATCAACCCACCACTCACCGTCATCATCCCGATAGAAATGGCTGACATGTGGTTTTTCCTGCGCCACCACTATATAACCTTTCAGCGATGGAATAGACTGATAAGCCAATAGTTTTTCATTGTAATCCTTCCACTCTGTGGATTTGGAGGTAACTTCAACGATTAAGCAGGGCTGTTCTAGATAGTAGTCATCTACGTCATCATCTTCAGAGCAACCGACTACTACATCGGGATAATAATAGCTTTTGCGCTTGCTGATACGGACTTTTACATCAGAAGAGAAAACACGACATGAGTTACCTTTTGTTCCAGGGCGGAACAATAAAGCCAGATTCAGGCAAATTTCATTATGCCGTTTGCTTGCCCCAGCCATAGCGAACACTTGACCATCTATGTACTCGTGGCGCTCTTTCGCAAGTTTTTCTCCATCTAGATAATCTTGTTCAGAGAGATATCCAGAGGTTGGCATTACAGCAGACATGGTTTTGCCTTTTTGATATAGGTGCTTAAAATCATAGAGGGCGAAGTGAATGTATGCAAGGCATCACCAGCCGTAGAACTCCTCAGGCACATAAGAGAAGTATAATGAGTTCACTTTGATACACTTCGCGTCAGATTGACAGACTCAATCCATAGGAAAGTTCGTCTGTCCAAAGAAGATAATATTTCTATTAATCAGCTTATTGTGTCTGCTGTGACTGAAAAAATGGCGGCAT
>JBMZDK010000337.1:0-4121 GCA_049614265.1 Thiolinea sp. | reverse complement strand
AATGACTAACCATTTCCGGGTGTAACATTGCAAAGCGATGCCCGAATTGTGCACCGCCTGAAAAGCCATACAGGATAATTTGTTTAAACAGATGACCGGATAGGTGACGAGCGTCTTGTAGGACAGCCAATAGCATTTGATCCGCACGGCACTGTCTTGTCCGGACTTGTTGATAACGTTTACAGCGCCCCTCATCAAATAGCGGCGCAATCAACATTCTGCCGGTTTGACGGGCTAGTCCTGAAAAAGCGTCGAGGTGTTGATGAACATTACGGGAAATACCATGGATCAATACCAGGGGTGGCAGGCTCACAGAAAAGTTTTCAGGCACAAATAACAGGTAAGGCACTCCCCCTGGCGGCGCTGGCTGCAAAGGGTGTTGCCCCGGTGTTGATTGAGTGACGGAACCGGCAGGGGGCAGCGCTACCAGGGGAATAACCGTTTGTTGTTCAACTAACATACCGACTAACACGCAGTGGTTACCGCTTGTTCAGGGTAGGCCTCTGCGTATACCGCCAGCGGCAACATATCAAAGATCAGATGAATACGATGGTCATTGCTATCATTACACGCATCATGTACCTGTTGATTGTCAAACCACCAGAGTTCCCCTTCCTGCATGCGGATGGTTTCATCACCACAACGCATATAACTGCCAGCCGGGCTTTGTAGAATCAGATGATAGCGATCATGCAGGCGGTAATAGTCGCCCCGGTCGATATGCGGATAGACCTGATGCCCTGGTTTCAGCCGCACGATCTTAGCGCGTCCGGGCTCGCTGTGATGTTGGGTAGCAAAGGTTTCCAGGAAAGCTCGGGCATATAAAAACTTTTTGGAGCTGGTGGTGTAACGGCTTTCGTGGACATCCCGGCGTTTACGGCCATTGATGCATGACTTACGCAGTCCACGCAAAGGAATCGTTTCTGCTTCGCGCTGTACCGCAATTTTTTGCTGGCGTCCGGTATTTAGATTCCAGGCGTTAGGCACAGCTGCTATTTCATCCAGAAAAGGCTGTATATTTCGGGCAGTTTCTATTTTGCGGAAATGTTTCATAGTGCTTTATCAAAAATAGCGTGGGATACTGAAGGTTCCTGTTCGTTGGCGAGGACTAACTGTAAATCAGGCGAAAATAAATGCATCAAGGGGCTGCCGGGTAGCAAAATAGTTTCTGGTGCGCCCTGGCTAACCAGCTGCCCTTGTTCAAGGTGCAAGACAAGACCCGCCTGCCTGACAATAGGCAAACTGTGTGAAATCATAATCACAGTACCGGGAAAATGCTGAATAACCTCATCCAGCAAGCGCCGGGCATTGGCATCAAGATTGGCTTCGGCTTCATCAAGTAATAACACACGGGGTTTGACTAATAACGCTCTGGCCAGCGCTATCCGGGCGCGTTCGCCGGTGGACAGGCCCTCACCGTTTTCAGAGACCCGTGTCATGATGCCCTGGTCTAAACGGGTAATCAGAGATTCCAGTCCACAGATGTGGATGGCCTGTTCTATGTCCTGTTCAGTAATATTTTGCGCGCCATAGGTCAGGTTGTAGTGAATAGAAGCACGTAATAAGGGCAGCTCCGGGGAAACCATAGCAAAGGTCTGGCGCACCTTATTCCAGCGACAGCGGCTAATGTCCTGACCATCCAGCAGGATACGTCCGGCGGAGGGTTCCAGTAAATTGGCAATCAAGCGTAGGAGTGTGCTTTTACCTGCACCGTTCGAGCCGGTAACCACCACTTTATGCCCGGCTGGAATGGTAACATTCAGCGACTTAATGACGCCTTCCCAGCTCAGATTTTCCAATACCAGCTGCCCGGTGCCTGCCTTCAGCAAACGCCGTCGCTGTTTCCTGTCATTCGGGCGGCCAATCGGCTCTAAATCCAACAGCTGTTGTTGTTTCTGGCGGGCGACCAGTGCACCGTTCCAGTATTCATAAACCCGCCCCAGTTCCTGCAAGCGCGGTGCCAGCAGACCAGCAACCACCATTGCAGCGACTACCGTACCGGGTGTCGTATGGCCCAGGTTAACCAGTGTGGCACCGGCGAACAGGGCACACAAACTGGCTAAGCTTGCCCCGGCTTCTGAGACAACCCGTAACAGGCTGATGGTGCGGGCGCGGGCAACGGAAGTATGGCGGACATTGCGGCTGAGTTTTTTGAAGCGTTTCCGCTCCCGTTGTTCCTGGCCAAACGTTTCTATTACACCGATTTTAGACAGGCGATCATTTAAAGGCGTTGCCAGCCGACCCCGTTGCCGTCGCAGTTCACGGGTAGCCTGACGCAGGTGTGGCCCGATAATTATCGCCAGGCCTGTCGTTACCAGAACCGCCACCAACACGCTAACACCAATCAGGGGTTGAATGAACATTAGCCCCGGAATGGTGAGTGCGATACAAACACCGCTCACCAATAATCGTGCTAAGCCCAAGCCAACCCACTGCCGTAATGCGGTCAGGTCACCGACGAAACGCAACATAACGGAGCCTTTACCCATTTTTTTAGCGCCATCAGCGCCGATATTGATGACATGCCGGAATAACCTCAAACGCACCGCATGCACATAACTCTGGCCCAACTGCTCAGCATCAACATGCCCGCGCCAGCGTAATCCGGCATTGGCGAATACGACGGCTAACAGACCCGCTGCCATGAATAGCATGGCCTGATGATCCACGGTTTCTGTCGGATTAATCAGCGTGTCAAAACTATGTTGCACCAGCAAAGCCATGCCAACGGCAAGCACCGCTTGTGCGATGCCATTGGCTAACAGATACGAGAACCACCAACGCCGCTTACCACTAATTATTTTAGGCAGGGTGGGAGCATTATAAGTGCTCACACAAAGCTCCGGCAGCAATGTCCTGTAATGTCATCACCCGCGTCTCTAGCATCGCCTGCGTTTCTTTGACTGCCAGCGGGCTGGAGGTAAGCGTACCGGCGATGACAAATGGCGACATACCCAGGCTTTTTAGCCATTGTTCTCCAGCGATGGCTCCCGCTGTATCGCTGGCCGTTAGCATGATCTTATGGGTTAGTTTTTTAAAGCACTCAGACCTGGCCAGGCGGGCGGTTTCTTTAAAGAAGATGCCATCCGCCACTTCTAATACAATGATATCGGCCCCGGCATGCGTCAGTGATGTCACCAGCTGTTCAGCAATTTTTTCAATACTGGCTTCCGGTAGTTGGAACGTGGAGGCATACCCAAAGTCAGAGAAATCCATCACACAATGCGCTCCGGCATCCGTGAATTGCCAGATATCACCGCCTGATCCGGTGCCGGTGATTTTACCGGTACCGACTTTATGCCCGGCCTGGGCCAGGCTGCGTACTAAGGCTGACGCGGTGGTGGTTTTGCCACTATTCATTGAAGTACCTAATACACCAATCGTTAACGGCTGAGTTTTGCTTGAGCGGATGGGAGAATGCGCCACATCCTTGAGATTCAGCGGAATACCCTGCTCAGTCGCAACAAGTCCCAGTGGTGTGATATCTGTTGCCCGGCGTATCTTACCGTGACGATTAATACAAGTAGCGGCAATACCACCGGCAGCCACCATTTGGCAGGGACTCAGATCGTTAGGAACAATCGCCTCAAACTGGTCGGTGGCATAGCGCGGTGCGTAACACAATAAGACCTCATCACCCACATGCAGAAAGCGCCGCCGTCCATGTGGATCTTCAAGGCGTTTATGCTGTCCGAGGCGTTCAATCCGGGCCAGTACCAAATCCCCCGCTTTTGGGCTTGCCTGTTCAAGCAACCTTAAGTGGTTTTGCTGCAGGTTAAAACGCTGGGTGATATAGGAACGTTTGGCACTGGCCAGCCTGTCGTTCGCCAGGGCCATCCCGGCATGAACAACCTGAAGATGCGGTTCAGAACAGGTATCAGGCACCTCATTTTTCCCCAGGCTAGTAGCTTCTAGTAATGACATAAGTAGAGTGTTCTTTCGTTCGCTATTGTTGTGTTGTTAGCTCAAAAGTTATCAGTATCATTCAGATACGATGCGTTTGCCGGTAATCATGGTACGGATAAGCGGAATATGGGTGATGCGGCCCATAATGATAATGGCGGCAACATGGACAACGACCAGAATCATGGTGACTTCAGCACTGGTATGGTGAATCCATT
>JBMZDK010000336.1:0-4124 GCA_049614265.1 Thiolinea sp. | reverse complement strand
CCTTTGGAGAAAACAGGCGGTATTGATTGGCTGCCTGTTCACTGGGTTCCAGCAGTCCTTCACGCACGTAATAACGTACGGTGTGGGCGCTGATTCCGGTTTGTTTTGCGACTTCACTGACAGTGAGCATGAAACTGACCTGTTCTTTTACCATTTCGCTCAGCTTACAACCTTAGAGTTAGTGTCAGGTCAAGGTGCAAATACACTCCATTGATTCAGCGGCAATATATTTGATCATTTCAGAATTCCCTTTTGCTATAATTCAAGTATGAGAACAATAACCGAGCGGTTACGTCTTCTGCTGCTATACCTGACAACCTTTGCACTGCTAGCAGGTCAGGGGGTTAATGCTCATATCCACCTCTTTGAAGCCCATCATCATGATGGCAGCCATCACCAACATTCTGCTGAAATCCATACGGATCACTTTGCTGACCACGATGTTTCCATTCTGGAGCATTCAGGGGTTGTGGATCTGGATGTTGACGGCAGGGTCTCCTCGCCTGAGAAACAGAAAAACCCACTGCTTGCACTGGTATATGATCCGTTTGAACTGGGTTTTTCCGGTGCAGCCATTCGTATCAACCAGCTCCTGCTTGCTGATGGTTGGCTTGATTACCCTGAACTTGCCACCCGACACCCTCGCGCACCGCCAATAAACATATAAAACCCGCTCTATTGAAAGCGTGCTAATGCGTTGGTACGCCTATGGCTATTCCTTATTGAATCAGTTTTAGAGGCTTATATGTTTAAGTTTACTTCCCTATCGTCTTTACGATGGCTAATTCCTGTCGTACTTATTTTACTGGCTAGTCAGGTCTTTGCGCATGGCATGTCTGAAGCAGACAAGGCCAAAGCACTGGAGGCCAGCTATTTAGACTTTATCGGGCTGGGTGCCAGCCACATGATCACCGGCTATGACCACCTGCTCTTCCTGTTTGGTGTGATTTTCTTCCTGACCAATTTTAAAGACATCGTTAAATTTATTACGGTCTTCACTATTGGTCATTCCATCACCCTAATTTTTGCAACTATCTATCACATCCAGGCTAATTATTTCCTGGTGGATGCCGTGATTGGGGTATGGCAACGATTCGTGAGAAAATGGGCCATTTCACATTCAGGTCGCCAATTTCAGCTCATAACATAGCTCTCTAACCGCTCGATTCAGATTGACCCAGTAGTCACCAAACCGATTAATGTGCTCAGTCAGATACGGACTCAATCGCGCCAACCACCCTGATTCTATCGGTACTCCAGCCTGTTGTGCTTCCAGTAAAATCCGTGTCAGTGATTGTACATTATGGAAGATCACACAATTGGCAATCAGATGGTTGTATTTGATCAGCTTGCGCTGCCTATCCCGATTATTCTCCGACATGACATCATCACCAAAGGCCAGCCATTGGGTAAAGTTATTGAACGCCTCACTTTTATTGGTCGCTGCCTGAATCGTGCCGCGTAACTCTGCATCACTCAAATAACGCAGTAAAAATTCCGTACGTACTACTCTCCCCAGCTCCCGCATTGCCTGATACAGCTTATTCTTCCGGCTATAGGTGCCGAGCTTGCGCAACAGTGTTGATGGTGTAATGCGTCCTGCCTTAATTGAAAGCACCACTCTTAGTAGATCGGGCAAATGCGTTTCGATTAACTGCCAATCGATGGTATCGTCAAATAGCTGGTCGATGTGTTGGTAATAGCTATTAGAATCTGGCCGGTACAGCTTCAAATCTTTCCAATTACGGATTCTTGGCATCAACTTGATCCCTAGCAGGTACGCCAGGCCAAATACCGGTGCACTTTGCGATTGCGTATCACCGTGTACGGTGTCGGGCTGAATGTCCGATTTGTTTTTCAGCAAACCATCAAGGATATACACCGCCTCCCATACCCCACAGGGAATAAAGTGACTGAACAGTGCGATATAGGTATCCGACACATGGTAATAACCAATGCCACCATAACCGCCGTAACGGATGTGATATTCCGATAATAAATTCTGCTCATAGACATTCCACTTGGTGCCATCAGCAGAAACAGATTTACCAGTACCCCAGTGCTTAGGCAGACCAAATGTGTTGTAGGCATTGATGATTGAATGAATGGCTTCATCGATCTGTTGCTCAGTAATATGATGATGATCAACCCAGGCAATTTGCCGCCGGTCGATATCTTTAATGGAACGTGCAGTCTGACTTGGCCCCAGATTACAGCCATAGCAAAATGTCGAAATAATATAGCGGCCGGTTGGATCGCTGAGTTTGCTGTCATGACCGGAAAGCGGTCGAAAAAACCGTGACCAGTTGAGCCAGTTTTCAGTATCTACCAGAACATCCAACACGCTGACTGGCTCGATGGCCTCGCTAATAAAGTGCTCCAGTTTTTTCAATGCTTTTGGTTTCTTTAGTTTGCCTGGACGGGTCAAAACGACTTCGCCTTTCTCAAAGCGAGCCGACTTATTATCCGGAAATGAAGTATCGGTGGCTTGCGCAACCGCTTCCAGCCAACGTTTCGCCTCAGCCACAAAGGGTTTACCCTCAACTGGCAAACCTACCTGCTCACTGTAGTCACCAATCATGCGTTGATACTCCTCCCAGGAGATCAATTGCTCACGATAATCAGCAAATTGATCGCTACCTACAATGCACAAATCGACGGCGAGCAACTCTTCCATCACCTGGGAGAAAACACAGACCTCAAATTGACGACGGTCTATTTTTTCAGGTCGGGTATTGCGGTTAGACAAACCTGTCACCAGCTTCCACCATTTTTCTGATAGCCAAGCAATATCCAGATCACCCAGATTGAGCCATGCAGCCTTACTGTTACGGTGTTCGAGCACAAACTGTAATGCCTGTACTATCGATTGATCCTGACTAGTGGAAGACACCGTGATGTGATCAAACAGAGCGAATAAGGTCTTACGGTGGCTGATATAAAGTGGCCACAAAAGTGACAGGTAGTTGTTATCCGCATAGGCATTGTGCTGACGGCATTGAGTAATCAGGGTGTTAGGATCATCACCTATGCGAGATTGCAGAGCCTCCAGTTTGTTTGCTGGAGCATCATCCTGTTGTAATACCACGACCATATCATGCAGCGTCATAATCAGTTCATCGGTTTGCGCCTGGTGTTTCTGCCGGTACTTCTGCAAGGCCTCTTTGCCCTTGTGATGGATTTTGCGCATTCGCTTGATGAATATCTCGCCCAGATCATCCAGGGTGCGTGCCATACAATCTTTGATTAGCGCTGCCATCAGGGTATAGCGTTTCTGTGTTTGCATAGCCTTCATCCGCCCTGCATCTAAACTACGGGCTTCACGGGCGAAGTGTTGGACTTTGACCATAGGAATGCCGACAAAGGCAACATCACCAATATTTTGCTGCTTCAACCATTGCAGGCGTTTGACCCAGGCACGGAGTTGAGTAAGAGTGGGCTTATCAGGATCGGTTTTTAGTTGCTCCCATGAAGAGTAATAAAAGCCTTCCTCGACTTCCAACAACTGATTAAATTGATGACAGCCTGATTCACCGAGTTGTTGGTTGACCTGCTGGTATAGCTGTTGATTGGTTTTGCTACGCCACTGGCTCGCCAAACGATCCAGAGTAGTGAATCCAGGCAGCTCATAACGCTGACGGATCAGTTCTTCGATGCTGGCGTTGATAATATCTGCCAGAGCTTCTTTGGTCATGGCAGCCTCGGCCATGATTTTCCCTGTCTCAGCTTTTGCCACCAGATCAAAAGGATGAATATTCAGGTACTCCCGAATGATGGAGACATGCCGGCGACGAGTACCGGATTGGTCGTAAGTATCAGCGTTAAAAAGGATACTTGCGTTGGTGGTTTCGTTTCCTGTCTGTTGGGCAATATGATTAATGATGGCCTTGGGTACGACATCCAGCATGACAAAGTAGCCCAGGCGCTGGAAAGTTTTCAGCAATACCAAAAAGCCGAGCCTGGCATTATGCCCTTTGCTGGCTTTCCTAGCTAAATCCAGTTCCGCTGTTGATGGTGAGTACACCTCGATCAGATCACGTTCGGTAATGGATGACTTCAATCGCGGATAAGCAGTTTCGTGGATGGCTGTCATGATTATTCATCTGAGTGCAGAAAGTATACTT
>JBMZDK010000335.1:0-4126 GCA_049614265.1 Thiolinea sp. | reverse complement strand
TGCGCGTAGCTATTGATGTACAACAGCTTGGAATGCACGTTGCTAACTAAAACACCGGCGTTTACCTTGTCCATAATGCCGTTAAGTGCCAGCGGTAAAGCATCCAGCAGGCGGTATTGCCGGTTACCCCAAAGCAGTAGCATTGTCATCGCAGGGGCGGCGAAAGCTACACTCGTATAACCTCGCTGGTGCAATTGCCAGAGCAGGAAGGGAATAGCGGTTAACAGGATGACCAATAAGGCCTCCAGTAAGGGGTGCTTGCTCTGGCGACGCTTTTTTACCAGGAACGGTGTCAGCAGCATGATAAAAATTGCCATGACGCCACCAAATAAACGTAGCGTCCACATCAGACCATTGCTGCGTACTTCACTGGATATTACAACGGATGAGGTGTGGCTGATAAAACCATCGGTGAAAAGACTAATGGCATAGAGTACAACTGCCATTAGCGGTAGCAGGAAACAAAGCAGGATAACCTTATTGGTAAACGGAATTTTTTTATCGTAGTGGTATTCCAGTAAAACCCATGCCCATAAGGGTACCGCCAACGGACGTACCACAAACCTCCTAACGTCATACACTGCCTGAGCCAGCCATAACGGAGGATCTGCCAGTACTATTTCAATGAGGCTGACACTGCATACCAGCACTAACATGAAACTGAAATACATCAGCGGTTGTGCTATCGGCAGAAACCGATGTTTATAAGCATCCCGACACAGATAACAGGAGGCAATAATCGCAGCGGTGAAGATTAACAGCGTAGCTTCATACATAGATAAACAACGACATTCCCGGGCAGATTGAAACGAGTCTAGCTGAAATCACCTTGGCAGGCTGTCCATGTTTTGTTCCTTCATATGGCTTGTGCCGGATCAGGGCAGGCCGTGGCTTTTTGCTTGGGTGCGATGTAATAGCGATAAAATCCAATCAGACCACAGGCAATAAACATGCCTTCAACGATCACACCAAGCGGTGAGCCTAACAGGACATTATGAGCCAGCCAAATCAGACTGCCCAGCATGATCATAATGCGCATGATTTTGTCGTTAGCGCTAAAGGAACCACAGGTAATAAACGCAACGCCAAGCAACCCCAGAATGCTCAACAAGCCGCTGTAGGTGAAAATGGTAATGAACACGCTTACCACTAACGCAGCGATTGCTAACCACTGTGATTTCCAGCGCAGCGCAATCAGAAAACGCAGGCTGGCAAACAGCAAAATAAACCCGGCAGTCTGCTGGCTGAGCAGGAAGAAGTGCATGCTGTTGAAGAAGCAACTAACGGAAAGTAAAGCCAGTAAACGCTGCTGATTTTTCAGCTGCATGGCGTAACATTCAGTAGCTAAAGTAACTGAGGCCAGCAGCTGCGACAGGATAAACTCGAACATAACACTTCTCCACTAAGGTGTAGTGTTATGTTCGGTGATTAACCGTCCGGCGCGTTATGACAGGCTTGCCAGCTCTTATGCAGAATCGGTCAACTCATATTAGTAGCAGGACAAACCGGCCAGCACTATACGAAATCCGCCATTTAAGACCAGATTTTATACAAACAAGGCTATATCACCCTGCTTCCAGTTTATAGCCGACTCCACGCACGGTTTTAATCAACCTGCTCCCTAATGCGCATTTCAATTTATTACGCAGACGGCTGATTTGGGTTTCCACCATCGTGGTTCTTGGGTCAAAGTGAAAATTCCAGATCCCTTCCAACAGCATACTGCGGGTAACTACCCGATCCTTATTCCGCAGGAAAAATTCAAGGACTTCGTATTCCTTCGGTAGCAAATCAAGCTCCTGTTTACCCCACATCACCTTATGTTTAGCAGTGTACATAACAATATCAGCATAGCTGAGTATCGACTCCGGTTTCTGAGACGTTATTGCATCGTTTTCACCCGGTAAAATATGCATACTATTTCCTAACGAACAAAAAAAGTTTTCCCCATGAATGGAAATCTTCTACTCCCATACACAGGGGGTTCGCAAATGCGAATGTTGTTAACGCCAGGAAACAGGCATGGTTGACACCGGAATAAAATTAACCAGGCTTACCGTAGTTTTGCAGGCCCGATCTGCTGACTAAAGCAGTTATTAACAGACCTCAGGCTGGCAACATCTCGTCACACAGCCCCTGGACAAACGATTAAACGTTTATGCACAAACGTCGTGCAATATACTGCGTGAACTCATGGTTTTCCCGTTCCAGCCAGCATAATGGCCCGGGTTCAGACAATGATGCCCGTGAGCCACGGAAAATCCCTTCCACCACATCCTTATCCTCTGCATTCACCTGATCCAGAAACGCGATCACCTCCGCCTTCATTCCCTCAGGGTCATCACTTGCCGCTAATACCTCAGGAGCCAGTGCAATACCATAACGAATATTCACTTTGTCGTGCCCCAACGGCTGCAGAGACAAATACCACAGATGATCCGGCGCCAGCACATACATATGCGAAGGAAAAATCGTTGGCATCAGCGAAGTACGGCGCTCATTACCCTCTAGCCAGGTATTATCAGGATGCGCATTCCCCACCGGAGCCGTTTCATTTTTGGTGAAGTACTGGTAAGTAAATGCCGGATTCGGCGGTAATTCAGAAAAACGGGTGTCCTTTACCGGAAAATGCCCACCAACCGTCGCCCGATGCGTCACCGGCAGGTGATAACCTTCCATAAAATTCTCGGTCAGCATCTTCCAGTTGGTATCCCAGACATGATTCTGCTGCGAGATTTCGACATAATCCGCCATGCGGTAATTTGCCACCAATGGATGTAACTCCGCCAGCAAATCTGCCACCGGCTCCAGCTCAGCATTCAGCGTGACATAAATCCAGCCTTCCCAAACCTCACAGCGCACCGGTTTTAGCGGAAAATCAGCTTTATCAAAATCTGGGCGTTCCTGCATGTGCGGTGCGCCCAGCAATTGGCCATCAATCCCGTATGACCAGGCATGATAAGGGCAATTAATCCGCTTACGCTTGCAGTGTCCGCTCCCCGTTAACAAGGTCATCATCCGATGACGACAGACATTCGCGAACGCCTTAATGCTGCCATCTTCCTGACGAATGATCGCTACCGGCTGTGAACCAATATCATAGCTAAGATAATCCCCCGCATTCGGGATCACATCGCTGCGTCCGGCACAGAGCCATTGCTGATCAAAGATATGCGCTTGTTCCAGTTCGTTAATCTTGGCGGACTGGTACATTTGTGGCGGCATAGCGGTGGCCTGATCAAGTGGCAGATTAGCCAGAGCATTTAGCTGTTCAAGAACAGATGAAGTCGTAGAATTCGACAATTTTTCTCACTCCTCAATCCCCCTCGTTCCCCTTTTCCCAAAGAGGGAGACCTTTCGATAAACCCTAGATTCGATTCGAAGACTCCCCTTTGATTCGACCGTTTTGCTTTGTAAACGGTGCTCAGGGGAGACGGAGGGGACTTTTCTTTTTCCAACCCCCTCTCTCAGGAGAGGGGATTGGAGTGAGGATCTTCAAAATTAAAATTAAGGCTATTCCCCCTCAGGAATAATCGCCTCAACATCAATCTCCATCACCATCTCAGGCAACGCCAGGCCGTTAACAATCAAGCCGGTAGAACAGGGATGAACACCCTTCATCCACTTACCAATCTCGGTATACACTTCTTCACGATAAGCGCGATCAGTAATATAAATCGTGGTTTTGCAGATGTGCTCCATCTTCGCTCCGGCCTCTTCCAGAAGCGTCTTCACACACTGCATTGCCATCCGTGACTGCTCAGTCGGATCACCGACACCATGGAAATTGCCATCAAGATCAAAACCGGTCTGGCCACGCAGAAAAACCCGGTTACCAGCACGAACCGCCATACATAGATCATTATCCATTGCTTTGCCGGGGTACATATCTTTGGTGTTAAACGCTCTGATTCTGGTATGTGTTGTCATGTTGTTTCCTTAATTTATCAAGCATCAGACGTGAAAAAAGTCTGACATCTCTGTACTAATTCATCAGCGGCTTTCGACAATGGCACACCTCGGCGCGTCACCATCACAATCGTGGAAGGTGCAATATCAGTCAGCAAAGGCCGCGTCACTAATTCATGGCCGTCATAACTCAGGTCAGCTGCAGGTTTGGTTGCCA
>JBMZDK010000334.1:0-4192 GCA_049614265.1 Thiolinea sp. | reverse complement strand
TGAAAGAGCCGCAGATGCACGCCCCATCAGAGGGCAGTGTTCTATGCCCATATTAAGGGTACTGTGCACATTCGTCCGTAAATAGGCGCTAAGCATTCGCCCTATTTGTTTATGCTCTTTTCAACGCATCATAAAGTGTGGAACGCTTCACCCCGAAGGTTCGGCATACAGCTGCTTTACTGGCACCCGCATTTAATGCTTCAGTAATAGCTTCCAGCTGTTCATTACTGATCGCATTTGGTCGCCCTCCTTTCCTACCCCGCTTTTTAGCTGCCTCAAGGCCAGCCATAATTCGTTCTTTGGCTAATGCCCTTTCATACTGAGCTAATGCTCCAAATACATTGAACAAAAACTCACCATGTGGTGTGGTGGTATCCATCTGTTCAGTCAAAGAACGAAATGCCACTTTCTTTTCCTGCAAGCTGGTAACGATACCTAACAAATGGGGCAAAGACCTGCCAAGGCGATCCAGTTTCCATACCACTAAACAATCACCAGGGCAGACAAATTCGAGCGCTTGTTTTAGACCGGGTCGATCATCACGTGCGCCACTGGCTTTATCTTCGTACAAATGGCGAGGGTCAACACCAGCATTGAGTAATGCATCACGCTGTAAATCGGTATTTTGCCGGTCTCCATCACTGGACACCCTCATGTAACCTATCAACATATACGAAAAACCCCTTTGTCTATGTTCCCGAACACTCTCATAATCCGACAGTGTTTTTCGTACAGAATATGCCTACTTTTTAGTGTTCTGTAAAACTCAATGCTACAGGCGCCGAAAACCATCTGTTTTCCGGATACACCTTACCCAATAACCTGAAAGAAAGTCACATGAGCACATTACCTTACAACTGTGAACAACTGGCAATCACTGCCCGTTTTTCAGAGCAGGATTTTTATATCATTCGGCAGCGACGCCAAACCCATAATCAGTTGGGTTTTGGCTACCAACTGGCCTTTGTCAGGTTATTAAACCGATTTCCTACTCAAATCCCCTTTGAAATCATTATGGAGGTTGCCGATTTTGTATCCTTGCAACTTCATATTACTAAAGCTGATGTTCAACTCTATGGCAAGCGCCAGAAAACGGTTTCCGGGCACCAAGAACTGATCCGGCAATACCTGAATTTTCGGCACTTCAATACAGCAATTGCTGATATTGAGGCTTTCATCTACCAACAGTCCTTTAGCTCAGAACAAACATCTGCTCTGATGGCCAGAGTGCGTGAGTATCTGAAAGATCAACATATTCTGGAACCAGCTTTAGATACTTTGAAGCGGATTATCCAAACCCAGCGAGAGATTGCCCGTACTGAAATTTATAACCGGATCCACCGTATGCTTCCGACCAGTACTGGCCAACACCTTGAGCAATTACTGGAAACTGGTGAGAGGACTTATTCTGAACTTCATGTACTTAAACAACCACCAGGATTGCCATCACCCGTAGCGTTCAACAAGTTAGATGCAAAACTGAAAGTGATCCAGGCAACCGGTATTTTGAGCCTGGATATGATGTGGCTGAACAATAACTTCCAACGAAGTCTGGCCCGTTATGCCCGCCACTGTACTCTTTCCCGATTGCGCCGCCTTAAGGAAACGCGCCGTTATGCTGTCTTGGTGTGCTTTCTGCTCCAGCTCTATCAGGATACCTTCGATGCGATGGTGCAAATGTACGACAAACTTATCAATAAAGTTCACAACAAGGCTGAAAAGGATGTTGATGATTATCTGAAAAAACGCCGCCGTCAAATCCGGAATTCCCTTAAGCATTATCAAAAGGTACTTACGGTTTTGCTGGATGAAACCATTCCACCGGATACCATCCGGCCCACCATTTACGAGCAAGTGGACTGGCTGTCTTTAAAGCAGGACTACGCAGAGATACAGGTATTGTCTAACAGTAAACACCAACATACCTTTGACCGGGTTATTGCCCGCCATAGTTATCTTCGACAATTTGCACCAGCATTACTTGATCAGCTTCAGTTCCAGGTTGAAGCAGGGAATCCTGATGCTGATAGCTTGATGGATGCTGTGCAAACATTACAGCAAATGAATGGTGCTAGCCGCCATAAATTACCCGATGGTACCCCAATTAAATTCATCCCGAAAAAATGGCGATCGCAGGTTCTCGGAGATGGGGGGAAGATCAATAAGCCAGCTTGGGAATGTGCCTTGCTGACACTGGTGAGAGACCAGATTAAATCCGGCAACCTGTCGGTTCAGCACAGCAAACGTTATGCGACACTAGACACCTTCTTTATGCCTGAAAGCCAATGGGCAAAACAACGGGAAGCCTTCTTTGCACGCGCGGGCTTACCTTTTGATCCGGAAAAGGTAACCCCCTACCTGACACAACGCTTGAATCAAGCCTATGACCAATTCCTGAAAGATCTGCCTGAAAACCACTACGCCCAGATAGATGATGAAGCATGGAAAATCACTTCTGATCCTAATGAAAAACTGGACAAGGGAACGGATGAACGACTGAAGCCCCTTAAAGACTGGCTGGGACAGCATATCCGAACCATCAAGTTACCGGATCTACTGATTGAGGTAGACAATGACCTGCAGTTCTCACATCACTTTATAGCGACAGATACGCACAAACCCGATGCTCAACAGGTGTGTGAAACTTTGGCTGCAATTATGGCGCACGCGAGTGAAATCGGCACTTACACCATGGCGCAAATCATTGAAGGTGTCAGTTATCATCGCCTGAAACAAATCAGTGACTGGCAACTGCATGAAGACAATCAGCGTAGTGCATTAGCGGTTATCGTTAATGCCATCGGCCAACTCGATGTCAGCCAGGCCTGGGGTGATGGCACGACCTCCAGCAGTGATGGCCAGCGTTTTGCCTTGCGCCGAAAAGTGCTCTCACAATCCTACAGCCATACCTTTAACGATTTTGCCATTGAGTTTTACAGCTTTGTAGCCGACAACTACGCGCCATTCTTCAGCCTGCCTCACGAATGTAGTGACCGGGATGCACCGTTTGTGCTGGATGGTCTGCTCTACAATGAAAGTGATCTCGAAATTGAGGAGCATTACACCGATACGCATGGGTTTACTGATATCAATTTTACGGCCTTTGCTATGGTGAACAAGCGATTTATTCCCCGCATCAAAGGGCTCCACAAATACGCCATTTTCCGGATTGATACTGAGCGGGATTACGGTGCATTAACCAGCTTGGTTAATAAGAAAGATCGCACACTGAATCTGGATTGGATCGTTGAGCAATGGAATCGGATGGGGCATTTTTATGCCTCACTGGAAAATGGTCACGTCACCGCATCCACGGCACTGCGCCGACTGAATGGCTTCACAGGAAAGAATCACTTTTACCGTGCTAACCGTGAATTCGGACGAATACTCCGGACTGAATATGCGCTTTCATTTATGTCTGATCCGGCTATGCGTCAGCGCAACCGCAGAGGTCTACTGAAAGGAGAGCAAATCCATGCGCTGGCACGTGATATTAAGATGGGGAAACGAGGCCGGGTCAATACACGGGACTGGCTGGAGCAGCGTCATTCTTGTAGTTGCCTTACCCTGGTGATGGCCTGCATCATTTACTGGCAAGCCAAAGAGATCAACCGGGTGCTTCAGGAACACACGCCGGGTGCAAGTATTGACCTCTCGATGATCAAACATATCAGCCCGATTGCCTGGGAAAATATCATTTTGTATGGGGATTACATACTGAATCGAGCGAAGGTGAGGGTGTGAGAAAAATGCTTAGCGCCTATTTACGGACGAATGTGCACAGTACCCTGATTCCAGTAATTATCCTTACAACCCTTGCAGCAAAAGCACTGGTTATAAGTGCGTTTCCGGAACCCATCGGCACAATTCGGACAGATAACCACCTCCCCTACTTTGGCATTTTTCGCGTTCTGTAAGAACTGCTCCATGTCTGCAATTTCGGCCTGTGCCCGCTCCCCTCTTTCCGCACTTTCTACACCGCCTTTGTCCGTGTCACAGACAGTATTCTCATCCGTGTGAGTCCGTGTAGGGTGCTTTGCAATGCGCTTTCCAGTGGTTTGGCCATCAGGAACAAGGGTAGGGTGTTTCACCTTGCGTTTAACGCTGTAGCCCAGGCGGGAAAGCGCCTCGATGTAGATACCATTACGCGTGCCGGTGAAGTGAAAACCTGACTCAAAGGCAATGACAAAAA
>JBMZDK010000333.1:0-4221 GCA_049614265.1 Thiolinea sp. | reverse complement strand
GAAAAAGGTCATAAAGCCTGTTGATTCTTAATCCTATCTGAAACCAAATGACGATAAACGCTTGCTTTTGATGACTGTTCCCTAATAGTGTGCCGGATTTGTGAGAAGGTAATGTATTACCTGAGCATACGTAGTTGATGGACGATGGGAGTCAGGGGTAATGACCCAGCTTAACGAAACACACGATACAGCACTTTGTAGTTGGGTGGATTCTGCAAACCAAGCGGAGAGTGATTTTCCGATTCAGAATCTACCCTTCGCAGTATTTCGCCGTCAGGGAAGTCATGAAGCATTCCGGGGTGGGGTGGCGATTGGTGATCAAATTATTGATCTGGCTGCACTCAATCAGCAGGCACCTTATGAAGGCCTCGCTGCTGAAGCGCTGGCAGCAGCCGCTCAAAATCGCCTGAATCATTTCATGGCGATGGGGCAGTCAGTCTGGTCGGCATTACGTCTGGCTCTATCACGCTCACTGCGTGAAGGTTCCGATGACCAGGAAACCATTGCAGCCTGTTTGCTAAATCAGTCGGATGCAGAATACGCCTTGCCTGCTGATGTTGGTGACTACACTGATTTTTATACTTCCATTCATCATGCCACTAATATTGGTTCACTGTTTCGCCCGGATAATCCGCTCTTACCGAACTACCAATGGGTGCCAATTGGCTATCATGGCCGTAGTTCATCCTTAGGTGTTTCCGGTAGCGACTTTCATCGCCCCTGCGGTCAAATTAAAGCACCAGATGCTGATGCGCCTGTCTACGCACCCTGTAAAAAACTGGATTATGAGCTTGAGGTGGGAATTTTTATAGGGCAGGGGAATGAGCAGGGCAAAGCCATTCCAATGGAGCAGGCGGAGGAGCATGTCTTTGGTTTGTGTATCCTCAATGACTGGTCTGCTCGCGACATTCAGGCTTGGGAATACCAGCCACTGGGGCCATTTTTATCGAAAAACTTCGCCTCAACCTTATCGCCATGGGTTGTGACGTTGGAAGCATTGGCACCTTATCGTTGTGCATGGACACGACCGGCCGATCAACCCCAGCCATTGGCTTATCTGGAATCCGCACAAAACCGTGAGCAAGGTGGTTTTGACCTTAAACTGGAAGTCTTGCTGGAAACAGCCCGGATGCGTGAGCAAGGGGTGAAACCGTGTCGTTTAGCACTGAGTAATTTTGACTATTCCTACTGGACAGTGGCGCAATTGGTAGCGCATCACACAGTGAATGGCTGTAATCTGCGCGCAGGTGATTTCTTTGGCAGCGGTACGATGTCTGGCCCGGATGCAGGGCAGGAAGGTGCACTGATTGAGCGCACTAAAGGCGGGAAAGAGCCGGTTGATTTGGGTAATGGTGAAAACAGAACCTTTTTAGAGGATGGTGACCGAGTCATTATGCGGGCCTGGTGTGGCGGAAATGGCAAACGACGTATCGGACTGGGGGAGGTCAGTAGCATGGTTATCCCACAGCACGGCTGATGCTTATGTTGTGCTCTTGTATTTTGTCATTGAAGACTCAAACTGGCTGTCTATCAGGACTGACTGGCGAGAGTGGTATCCTGAGCTTTGTGCCTGCAACGCACGATCAGGGCATTCCACTCTCCGGGCCAGCCTTGTTTCATGGCTTGTCCACACAGAGCAATAGTCTGTTTGTATTTCCTGTCTTCCTCTAATATCCAGGCCAGGTGGTTATAGCCGTTATGTACGGATAGGTGATCACGGGAAAACCCCGGGGTTTCCTCAAATGCTTTCATCGCCGCAGGCGCCATTTTAATTTGTTGTATACATGCTTCTATGGCTTTGTATTTGCAGGAAGCTACCCCCCTGTTTTTGTAAAAAATTCTTATGGATTCGCTGTATAAAAAGAACTCATCCAGTACCGTGTAATCCCCCGTATCAATGAGTTCAGTCGCTTTTAGTAAAAAACGCTCTGCTGTTGACGGATCGTTGATGAAACAACCGGCAATATTGTAAAGATGTTTAACATAGTTACGGGGCAGTACCTCGCCCGGTGTTAGGGAGCCATTACCCAGAATGGCCATTTTCAATGCGATTTGACTCAATTCATCTGTGGAAAATTCTGAAAGAAACCATTGTCTCAATGTATTCATCTGTTAGTGTTTTTATTAGTAATATAACGTTGTAGAGAAAGTAGTTTTCGAGTGTCAGATTATAGTGATAGTGGACACCTCTACACTAAGCAGAACAGTAGGCCACAATTAAAGAGTAAGGAAAATCATGAAGATAAGCAACTGATTTATAGTGGTTGTTACAGAGCGGCGGAAGGGCAGTTGGACGCTTTGTCTGGTTCGAACAACCGGAGGCTGCTTGTCGGCAGCATGCTATACCGCTGGTACAACTGGCCTGCCCTGAACATTAGCTAAGAGATAATTGAATGATGAAAGTCAGATTTACAAAAAGAGAAGACATCGACGGCCTGAAACGCATATTGGATGATACGGCGCTTTTCCCCAGTGAAATGCTTTCCGAGATGTTAGGCGGTTTCCTGTCCAGTGAGGAAAGTGAAGATCTGTGGTTGACCTGTATAACTGATGATAAAACCGTAGGGTTTTGTTATGCCGTACCGGAAAGTTTAACGGACGGTACCTGGAACATGCTTGCGATTGCCGTACTACCGACTGAGCAAGGAAACGGCATTGGTGGTGCGCTTGTAAAAGAGCTGGAAAATATACTTAGGATAAGAGGGCAACGTGTTTTAATTGCTGATACATCAGGAACCGAAGAGTTTACTGAAACACGAAAATTTTATCAGAAAAATGGTTATGCAGAGGAAGCACGCATCAGGGATTTCTGGGCAGCAGGAGATGATAAAGTCATCTTTTGGAAGTCAATAACCTAATCTGCCTCTGGACTTTACAAATCTGTAAACTATGTACAAACATGCTGTATAGTTTTTCGGCTACAGTACCTTCTATTAGCACAGCAGAACCGTTTTCAGGTAAAACCATGTCAGCCATAACATCACCGTACTTATTTTCGGGGAGCCAGAGTCCGTTGAAGATCCGCTTAAACGAAATATTTTTTATTGTGTTGCTGGGAATTACCGGCTTTATGAATCTGGCTGATTTTATTGGTGATACTCTGGAAGGTGGCGCGTCTTTTTTGTACCTGTTGCAGGAGGCCTTTGTGGTGATAGCGTCTTTTGGCGGTATTGCTTATCTGCTGTGGATTATATTTCTGCGCGCCAGAGAGATGGATGACATAAAGGCACGTTTGCAGACAGCGAACCGTAATCTGGCGCAGTCGAATGAAAAGTTACAGGCGATGTCACAGCAGTACCGGGAGGTGATTGACCAGCAGTTGGCAGATTGGTCTCTGACACCTAGCGAGAAAGAGGTGGCTATGCTACTGCTGAAAGGGCTGAGTTTTGAAGAAATTGCCGGGGTTCGGGAAACCAAAGAAAAAACGGTACGCCAGCAAGCAACAGCGATTTATCGTAAGTCCGGATTAAATGGCCGTCATGAGTTTGCAGCCTGGTTTTTTGAGGACTTTTTGTAAAGACTGCCCATCACTTCAGGTTGATGCTCTTCCGTCAGTCTGATTAGTCATTGTTATGCATAACCAATCTGAATTACTGGGTTGCCAGTCGTAAAGTACATCCTGGTGCCCACCGGATATTGGATTTATTTTGCCATCCAATTGGCTATCAATTCGACCATATTTCCCTGTTGAACACACCGGTTAAAATCATGTGTGCTGTTGGGTATTGTCTCAAAAGAAATATCAGATTTAATGCCCTGCATATTGGCTTGTCGTTGTATAGCACGTGCCCAGCGCGCTGCCCGTTCTACGCGTGATCTTCCTTGTTGCTGATCAATGTCTCGCCCCTTACGCAGGTTTGCATCACGTTTAATATCGAGTTCACCTGCCAATACCAACACAGGAATGGATAAAAAACGCTGGAGGTTGGCTTTAAGCCGTTTCCCCTTACTGGTTTCCATACTAATGCCATAGGGAAAACGAACCTGCTCATCAGGAAAGGTGTACCAGCCCGCAGAGGCAATGGCCAGTTGTTTGATAATATCCGGGTACAACATAGCAAAACGGTGTCCGAACTGTGCGCCACCGGAAAAGCCGAACAAAGCAATTTTTTGAAAGGCATAGTCCGTTAGCCGGCATACATCCCGGAGTACTGCTAACAGCCATTGATCAGCACGACACCCTCTGCTCCAGGCCAACTGATAGCGTGGACAGTTTGTCTC
>JBMZDK010000332.1:0-4310 GCA_049614265.1 Thiolinea sp. | reverse complement strand
TATTTCTTAAATACTGAGAAACCGCAAAAGGGCTTATTGGGCGCTTTACGTGATGCAAGAATTGGTGGTGCTTTGCAGGCCTTCCACAAAGGCCCCGGTGCTAACTGGACGGTGGATCTGCTGGCGATGGAAGCCAATATGTCGCGCGCCGTCTTTGCTGCACGTTTTTCTGAAGTAATGGGGCAGACGCCTATGCAATATGTCACTTACTGGCGCATGCAAATGGCTTATACCGAACTCATAGAAAGCCGGCGTTCGATTCTGGATATTGCTGAGATTGTTGGCTATAGCAGTGAATCTGCATTTCGTAAAACGTTTAAACAGGTGTTAGGTATAACGCCGGGTAGTGTCAGGCAATGTAATTGATGAGTTCGCCATACCATGCAACAGTATACTTACACACGTTTATCGGCAACCTACCTGCTGACATTACTGCAAGGGCATTTTGCCGGTCTAACAACGGCTACCTGTCATTACTTCACCGCTGGTTTGCATGATAATTATATCGTGGCAGCAGATTCAGCAAGGTTTATCTGTCGGGTCTATAGAAATGATTGGCGCGCTGAAGATGAGGTGGCTTATGAGCTTGAGCTGCTGGATTTTTTAAGGGCGCGTGGTGCGCCGGTAGCTTCACCGGTACCGAGTATTTCAGGACGCTTATTTTTTCTTGTGGACTGTCCGGAAGGTATCCGCTTGGCAGCGCTATTCAATTACGCCGAAGGAATAGCACCTGGGGCAGACCTGAATACTGAAACCGCTTTGCTGTTAGGGCAGTCTGTTGCCATGACTCATCAGGCTAGCGTCGGTTTCCAAAGTGACTATCAGCGTAAAGCGCTCAACCTTTCTTTTTTACTCACGGAATCACTGCACGTTATTTTGCCATTTCTGCAAAGAGATGAGGATGCAAATTTCTTGCGACAAGTAGCGCAGGAACTGGAGAATAAGCTGCGTCCAATAGAAAGTGATTTGCCTCAGGTGCTTTGTCATGGTGACGTGAATCCGGGGAATTTTCATGTGACGGCTGATCAACGAATTACCCTGTTTGATTTTGATCAGTGTGGTATCGGGGCCAGAGTGTTTGAGATTGCTAAGTTTCAGGCCGCTATCCATCGTTTTGAGGATAAACAAGCCCTCGCTGCTGCATTTGTCGAGGGTTATCAGCAAACGGCTCCCAAGCTGAGTGCGTTAGAGCGGGAAGTGTTGCGTTATTATGAAGCGGTGGCAGTAATTTGGGTTATGGCTCACCGGCCCTGGAATGCTGAATGGATTGGTTATCAGCGGTTACAGGACGACTTTTGGCAGCAGCGGCTTGCTGTGTTGCGGTCAATAAGATTAACGTCACTATAAAATATATTTCTCCGTTGGTAGTGAAGGATGCCTACCCAATTACTCCCGTACTAACATTGAAAGTCTGTATCGTTGTCTGAGCATGACCAATCCCTGCAACCAATGTCAGGTCATGCGATACGATTATCAGCGTGCCGGGATAGCCAGCCAGCACCTGCTCCAGCAACAGCCGAGATTCCAGATCCAGATGATTATCCGGTTCATCGAGTAACAATAAATCTGGTGCTGTTTCGCCATGCATTACTGCCAACAAAGCAACCTTCAAGCGCTCGCCACCACTCAACTGTTTCACCGGCTGCAACGCTTTATCTGCACGTAGCCGTAACCCGGCCAGTTCGGTGCGAAGTATGGATTCATCACTATCCGGATGCAGGTGCTGTAAATTTTGTAGTGCAGATTGCTCGTCATCCAACAGGCTAAAATGCTGATCCAGATAGATACATTGGCCATGCACCTGACAGTTGCCGGTTTTCGCTTGCTCCAGTCCGGCAATAATGCGCAACAATGTCGATTTTCCGCTGCCATTGCTGCCTTGAATGTGCCAGCGTTCGCCGCTATGTACCGTCATAGACAGTGGTGGAGCAGTGACATAAGGCAATACCAGATCACTGATGTATAGGCACAGTGATTGACGCCGTGTTGACGTGGCGGTGTGAAAGCTCTGCGGTTTAATGGTTTCCAGTGTTTCCTGAGTGGTACTAAGCTGATTGCTTAACGCATTGCTACGCTGCTGTTGCCGCTGTTTGAGCTTGCCCAGGTTACTCTCAGCACTACCTTTTTTGGCATTCAACAGGAGTTTGCTTTGTGAACCGCTGCGCCGGAGTTGTTCGCCCTGTTTGCGGCGCTGTGCGGCTTTCTCCCGTTCTTGTTGTTGGGCACGTGTTTGCTTGCGTTGTTCTTTTTTCAGATTGCTGACCTGTTGCTCTGTTGCGGCGACCTGCGCGTCACGAATGCTGCGGTACACCGCATAATTTCCGCCGTACTCATGCAGTCCATGTGCATCCAGTTCCAGAATGTGATCAACCCGGTGCAATAAATCGCGGTCGTGGGTAATCACCAAAGCACCGGCTGGGTGGGCACTAAGCTTTGCTGCCAGCCATATACGCCCGTCCGTATCTAAATGGTTACTCGGCTCATCCAGCAACAAGTAGTGATTATGCAATAAAAATGCCCGACACAAAGCGACACGGGTTTGCTCACCACCACTTAAGCGGTTGACAGGAGCTGATAAGGGCATATCCAGTCCGGCTTCCTGTAACACACGCTCCCATTGCGCGGGTAAATGCCAGAGGTCGGTAACCAGTGCAAAGTCTTCCTCGTTAGCTGTACCGGATTCAATGCGTTGGAAACAGTCATACCGGGCTGATACGCCCAGCGCTTCGGCAATGCGTGGGCCTTGCAGGCGCTCGGTTTGTTGCACCCAATGGAACGGTTGCGACCATGAAATACTTCCTGAGCTTGCGGGCATGGCTTGTGCGAGTAGAGCCATTAATACGGATTTGCCTTGGCCATTGCGCCCAAGCAATCCGGTTAACTGGTTGGATAGCGTTGCGGAAAGCTCAGTAAAAACTTCGGTATTATCAAAACGGTGTGTTAAGCGGGAGAACCGGCAAACAATAGGCATCATCATCAATCCTGTCACGGCGGGCAGCATGCTCTTGAAATCAGAAACATGGCCTGCGTAGCAAAACACCAACTGCAAAAAACATGCCGACGAGCAAGCGCAGTCGGTCTATTCAGTTGGGTGAGTAAATGACAGGAATTACTTCATGATGATGCTGGCTCTGGATTTTGATCGGTTTATTTAGATTACTATGCGCGCGCGAACATGGCAATTACCGGTTTGACACGGAATTCGTATTATAAATCACTGGCATTTGTCCTCGCCATTTTGTCCATAACTCATGATTAACAATCAGTTGTGTCATAAAATCAGCGACGTTAATCCGGCTGGTTTTACCCGCATCAAATATTGGATTCCGTATAGGAGAGATGAACACATTATACAATGTGAGCGCGTTTTCATTAGTCAGACTATCAGGTCTGACGGCTATCCATTCAACACTGCTCCCGCTTTCACCATACTGCGCTTGCAGGTAAGCAGCAGCTTCTTCATTGTCCGCATGTGGCGGTAACAAATACCGGAGTAAACTCACTACAATACGATGACCTAATGTGATTTTCTCATTCGCGCGCTTGTTTTGGTTGCCGGTAGTATTCATCAGTACAAATTTCACCGGTAGCACTGAACCGGTCTTTTCCACCGCCTGACACAAGCGTTTAACACTGTCTGTGACCAGCCTGCGGGGCTGACCGAAAAGGCCTTTAAAAGTCAGATTGTGACCGAGACAAGAAGCGATAGCATGGCATCCCTGTATCTGTTGTTCCAGCTCAGCGTCCGTCATTTCCAGCAAGCTGGCTTCGGTGATAGCGAGCTTGCTGTGTTGAATGAGGTGTTGTGGTAAAGATAGCTTCGAACGCACGATAGCCTTAACCGCTTCGCCTTCATTGAGCAATTGTTCGACCAACAGACGGCCAGTTGCGCCACTGGCGCCGACAACGAGAGTAGACATATTTGTATTCCAGGTAACTTATGTCTGTTTACTATATCCATACGGAATTGATAGATATACTGGTCGCATTGCATGGTTATTATGCGTATATGTATGAACTGGAAATCGATTAACTTTGACTGGAATCATGCCCGTGCTTTTCACGCAACGGTGCAGCAAGGTAGTCTTTCAGCAGCGGCGAAAGCGCTGGGAACCACACAACCAACGTTGAGCCGTCAGGTGGCAGCATTGGAAGCAGAGCTGGATATCACCTTGTTTGAGCGGGCCGGACAACGTTTGCTGCTTACAGAAAGTGGCGCTAAATTGTTGGAACATGTTGAGTCGATGAGCGAGGCTGCGCTGCAATTTTCTCTGGCTGCCAGTGGTCAGTCGCAACAAATCGAAGGCTCA
>JBMZDK010000331.1:0-4336 GCA_049614265.1 Thiolinea sp. | reverse complement strand
GCGGGACTTGGGGAAGACTGGGAACAAAAATTACCTGGGTTCCCGGCTAAACCACCTGCCCTGAATGGCTCAGCGCATGCCTGGCACCATCCAACGAAAGTGTTGTTGTACACCATCAATGAAGGTGGTGCGTCGATAGGGGGCAAGATGCCCGCGTTTGGTGACAGTCTGAGTCAGGAAGAGAAGCTGGCAATTATTGCCTATTTCCAAAATTTCTGGGACGACGAGACCTATAGCATTTGGAAACAAGTCGATGAGCAAAACCCGTAAATAAACATCAACAAATGACAGGAATGTCATAAACACGACAGAGTGATGTCATCCCAATTCAGTAAAGTAAGCCCCATAGAAACACATTTTGAATCGTTAAATTAACTTACTTACTAAATAGGAAAATACTATGAACACTTTCGCAAAAATGATGATCGCAGGCACTTTAGCTTTAAGCGCTGCTACTGTATCAGCTGGCCCTAGCCCTAGCACGGGTATTGTCGGTGACTACCTCAGCACCAGCAAAACCTTTAGCACTACCGCAACGCTTAGCAAGGAAGCAGCCTATCAAATGGGCCTGCAAAAATTGAATCAGGTTAACGCCAAAACTCCCTGGGAATTAGCACGGGTATTACCCGGTAATATCGTAGAAAGCTCAGCCCATGTAGACGGTAAAGGATATATCCACGTTGTCGAACAGATGAACATCGGTGGCAATATGGAATTTGTTGCACGGGTCACTGTACCGGTTAACTACCAAGTTATTGATAGCGACCGCTAAGCAAATGTAATAACAGTTGCAATAGCAACACCCAGACAGGGGCTACGGTTATAAGCTGTAGCCTCAGTTTATGAGAGATTATGAAACTACTGATCGTTGAAGACGAAGTCAGGGCAAGTGAATACCTTAAAAAAGGTTTAACTGAGTCAGGCTATACCGTCGATATAAGCTGTGATGGTGTTGATGGGCTGTATCAGGCAAGTAGTCAGCTTTATGATCTGATTATCCTGGATGTCATGATGCCGAAACTCAATGGGTGGCAAGTACTCAAAACGTTAAGGAGCAGCAATATTTCAACGCCTGTTATAATGGTGACCGCAAAAGATCAGGTTGAAGACCGGGTAAAGGGGTTTGAACTAGGTGCCAATGATTATTTGGTTAAACCCTATGCCTTCGCTGAATTGTTAGCCCGTATTCAAAATGCACTGCGGCCTAAAACTCATCATGTGGTTGGTGTTGGTAGTGCTGATACACTCATTGTTGCTGACCTTGAACTCAATTTATTAAAACGGACTGCGAAAAGACAAGGGAATGCCATTTCCCTTACGGCAAAAGAATACCTCCTGTTGGAATTGTTTATGCGAAAAAAGGGGCAGGTGCTTTCTCGTACCAGCATCGCATCGCTAGTCTGGGATATGAATTTTGATAGTGATACCAATGTCATTGATGTGGCGGTGAAAAGACTGAGAAGTAAGGTTGACAAACCATATAAACAACCGCTAATCCATACGGTAAGAGGTATGGGCTATAAGTTTGAGTCTATAGATGCCTATAATGACTAATAAAAAATCAATAAGAAAACGGCTGATTTTTTTATTTATTGGTTCTATTGTTGTCACCCATCTTTTACTTGCTATTGGCTTTCAGATTTCTATTCAGCACCATTTTCTTAAGCAAGATTATCAACATATCCAAGATGAGACTTTGAATGTTTTTTCAGACGATAGCCAAAGAAAAATTACCCAAGATGTCTTGGATTATTATTCTCTGAGTAAATTCAGAATATGGATTATTAATGAGTCTCAACAAAACTATAAAAATTCAGAAGTTCCATTGCCTGAAGACTCGTTTTTATTTTTATCGGAAAACAAGGATAGTAAGCAGCCCTTAAACTGGGAAAGCAATGGGGACACCTATCGAGCTTTTTCATTTTCTGTGATGAGCGGTGACCTGTTAGTTGCCGGGTTAAAGATCAACGATCATCTGACTTTTGCCCGTGATATTAACTGGATGATTCTCACGTTTTTGTTATTTACAGCCAGCTCTGCTATTGCCTATGGTATCTTTTCTGTTAGCAACAGCTTAAAGCCATTAAAAGATTTTGCCCATTACCTGTCAGTAGTCAGCCCTGGGCATCTAGATGTTCGTATACCCGCCCATACGTTACCCATCGAGCTGGAAGAGTTGGCACATGTACAGAACAAGATGCTTGAGCGTTTAGATAGTGGTTTTCAGCGGCTGGCTGAATTTTCGTCTGATATTGCTCATGAGCTACGCACCCCATTAAGCAACATGACGACACAAACCCAGGTTACGCTCACAAGAAAGCGTACCTTTGCCGAATATGAAGATGTGTTGATTGCCAACATTGAAGAACTGGAACGGATCAACAAAACGATCAACGACATATTGTATTTGGCTAAATCTGAAAACGAATTACTGCATTATGAAGACCAGCAGCTTAATCCTGTTGATGAAATAACGGAAATCATTGAATACCTCAGTATCATAGGAGATGATAAACAGTTAAATTTTGAGCTAAACGGCACAAGTGAGTTATATTTTGATAGGACGATGTTTAGAAGAGTGTTAAATAATCTCCTGTCAAATGCTGTACGCCATGCTGCTCCCGGTTCAATAATTGGTATAAGCATTAGCCATCTAAAAGACGCTACCAATATAAAAATCAGCAATCACGGAGATACTATACCCAGTGAATCTATTCCGTTTATTTTTGATCGTTTCTACCGGGTAGACAAATCACGTGAACATCACCATAGCATTGGTGCAGGGCTTGGATTGGCTATTACTCGTTCTATCATTGAAGCCTACCAAGGTAGAGTGACTGTCGTTTCAGAACACGGCCTGACCACATTTACTGTAGAGATCCCCGATCGATGATTCCCCAAATTAATCTCATAATTATTTTTCATATCTCATCCAACGAAAGTGTTGTTGTACACCACTAAACAAGTCGATGAGCAAAACCCGTAACCCAAACAAGCAGGAAAAATCACGACAAAAAAGGCAGAGCTATACCGGATGATAACAGGTGACCACATCTGTCCTTTTGGTATCAAAGCATATCAGGAATCCAATCTATACCGGACTGTTTGTAGGCAGCATTGGCCTGTTAATGATCTCACCGTCGCTGATTCTGCTAAGTGGTTTGTTGGTGGGTTATGCTGCTGTGGAACTGTTTGTTCGAAAGGTAGAGGAACCTTATTTACGGGAGCAATTTGGGCCAGAGTATGAGTGGTTTAATGCAACGCCGCGTTATTTCCCCAGGCTATTTTAATAGTGTCGATATAACCTTGACCTGACACTAACTCTAAGGTTTTACACTGAACGAAATAGTATAAAGAACAGGTCAGTTTTATGTTCACCGTCAGTGAAGTCGCCAAACAAACTGGAATCAGCGCCCACACCGTACGTTATTACGTGCGTGAAGGACTACTGGAACCCAGTGAACAGGCAGCCAATCAATACCGCCTGTTTTCTCCAAAGGCTGTATCCCGTCTACGCTTTATCCGCACTGCCAAGATACTGGGTTTTACGCTGAATGAAATCCGCCAGATTCTGGAGCATGCCGGGCTGGGTGAATCGCCCTGTGCCGATGTGCGTGAAATTATCCAACAACATATCGTAGAAAATCGCCGCCGGATTGAGGAGATGCAGCAGCTACAGCAGCGCATGGAGCAGGCATTGGATAAATGGCAGGACATGCCAAATCGTACCCCAGATGGTCACAGTATTTGTCATTTAATTGAGTCAATGAGCGGAATAGAAGGAAAGGAATAAAGATGCATAACAAGAACGGATTGACAAGCGGGAACAACCCATATTCACGAAGGGATTTCCTCAAGACAGCGGGAATAGGAGCAGCATTACTGAGTTTGCCATCCTGGAGCAGTTCTCTGCTAGCAAAACAGAATGACACATTTTTCAGGCCATACGCTTTGCCACCGCTGGATGAGGGTGTCAGAAATGGGAATCAGGTCAGTTTCACCTTAAACCTTAAACGCGGTAGCCAGTCGTTCTTTCCGGGGCTGCAAACCGCTACATTCGGTATTAATCAGCCCTACTCCAGCCCGGTTGTAAGGGTAAGAAAAGGAGATGAGGCAGTATTTCAGGTGAATAATCAGTTAGGCGAGGATACAGCCTTACACTGGCATGGATTACGCCTTCCGGCAGCGATGGATGGCGGGCCACATCAGGTTATCGCTCACGGTGATAGCTGGCTGTCAAAATTTCAGATACGGCAGGCCGCATCGACCTGCTGGTATCACTCCCACCAGCACAAGCGTACCGGGCCACAGGTATATCAGGGGATGGCCGGAATGT
>JBMZDK010000330.1:0-4343 GCA_049614265.1 Thiolinea sp. | reverse complement strand
TAAAAAGCACCTGCGATTTCATACTCTTCTTCCTGTTCATGTTCCATCTCAAGGCGATTCCGGCCATTGCTTTTAGCGCGGTATAACGCTTTATCAGCCGCAGCAGCAATGCATTCCGGAGTATGGTGAGTATGAGACCTGGCGAGTCCAAGGCTTATGGTGACTGAGGGAACCGGATCAAAATTGGAACCTGCTATTTGTTCCCGCATTTGATTCAGAACTGTTGCAGCTTGTTCCATTGGGGTATTCGGAAGCAGTACCATGAACTCTTCCCCGCCCCAGCGTCCGACAATGTCAGTACAACGTACATGCTTTTGCATTAGCGCTGCGACACTGACGAGAACATCATCACCAACCTGATGGCCATAGGTGTCATTGACGCGTTTGAAGTGGTCAATATCCAGCAGAGCCAGTGACAAATGGCTGCCGTCGCGCTGTGCCTTGTTGAGTTCATAGGACAGCATTTCGTCCAGCTTATGCCGGTTATACAGGCCGGTTAAACGGTCTGTTGTAGCAAGAGTCCGCAGCTGATTGTTTTTTTCTTCCAGCTCTTCGTTGAGCTGGCCGAGGCGGCTGCGTGCCAGTTGAATTTCGGTACCGGAATTAATCAGCCGATCCAGTTCGCGGATACCAACCTGCATGGCGGGTAACGGTTTGTTGTTGCCGATTTTATTCAGACGGGAAATGTAGTTTGTTACCAGTTCAACCGGATTACTCACGCGTTCAGCCAGCAGCTTAGCCTGCATTTTCAGGTATACGAAAAATAAAGCGAAAAATACCAGTGTTAACAGCAGGAAGTAGATCCCCATGTTTTTCAGGAAGCGCTGATATTCCGTAACCTGCTGCGTCACCTTGCTCATTGGTGTTATGACAATCAGCCGCCAGCCGGTTTCAGCAATAATTTGCTGGCTAACGAGGTATTCTGCACCATCCAGCCAGATGCAACAGGACGATAGTGTGCTGCCTTTAACAAAGTCGCCCAGGTCGGGTGCGGAAAAATAGGAACGGCGGAACAGGTTGTGTTCTTCCGGTAGTTTTGCTTCTGAGGTGAGCTTGGTATGGCCTGCGGGTAATGAAACATTCAACAATAGCTGACCTTCGCGTGAGATACCCAATACGTCACCATTGTCCTGTACAACCATGGGAATACTGTCCCAGATGAGTGAAGTCGATAACAGGTTCGCAGTAAAATCCCGCAGGGTAATGTCGATACCGACCACGCCTTCTATAAAGCCTTTGTTAGAAATGGGGGTAATACTGGATAACATCCAGTCAAAACCGGTTTGATCGAGGTAGGCTCCTGTCCACCGGGTTTCACGGTTTGGGTTTTGTTTGGGATCGCTCAGGTGAGCAAAATCAGGCAGTTTTGTCTGTACGTTTGCTCCATAAATATCGGGCACATTCTCCAGGGGAGGATACAAACGAGATGCATTATCCCAGGTATTGAAATAAACGCTGTGAATGGTTGGGTTGCTGTCCACTGTGCGCTGAAAGTGCAGATCCAGTTGTTCGGTCATTTGTAAGCGGTGTTTCAGTGAATCGTTTAAGTCTGTATCCGCCGGTACATAAATACTTGATGGCAGGGAGGAGCCATAAATTGTCGAGCCATCCATAATGGTGTTCAGATCACGGTAGGCGATGCCATTGTCAGTGCGCTCCAGTTTAATCAGGTCGTGGTTGCCGTTTCCGGATTTAATTTGTGAAAATATGTCTGTGGTTAGCGTTTGCAGGTATTCAGCATTGCGACTAACCTCCTGCAACTTCTGGTTCAGGCTGCGGGCTTCACTACGGGCGATTTCGCTGACTGTGGTTTTAGCCCGTTCCCTCATGTCCGATACATTGGTTTGATAGGTATAATAGGTGCCCCAGAAGTACACCGTGAGCATAAGAGAGATTAAACTTCCCAATGGGACAACAGCGGATTTCAGAAAGTGTTTATAAACGACACACCGTAATCCCGGTTCTGCTGCTTTGAGCTGGTTTGCAAAGAAATTAATCATGTTTCCACGCTATTTTATTTTTGTTATTGGCTTGCTCCGGCGTAATGACACTAAACTTCAGACGCTCAACCCATATAACCGGGTGAGTTATTACGCAATATTGGGCACAATAGAAACCAGCCAATTCTGAACGCAATGGGTATACTCCGCAAGAGATGCTGATTGACGGTTGCTGTGTTATGTAAAAGAACAGAAGTTGCCCGAATACAGTCTGAACGGGTGCATAAACTACTTTCAGAATAAACGTTTAGCCAGCGGTATAGCCGTGTTTTTAGCCAGATCAAACCGGTAAAGCACTGCGTCTTAACGCGGAAATGCCTGATGGCTGCCGCCTGTGCACATGAACCAAATTGAGGATAGGTTGTGCCTGAAAAATTGCCACTCTACTTACAAATCAAAGAACTTCTGCTGCGGGAACTTGGCGCGGGTAAATGGTTACAGGGAGAGCGCTTGCCAACAGAGGCCGAACTGGCCGGTCAACTCGGTGTGGCAGTCGGTACATTGCGCAAGGCGCTGGCGGGGTTGGAAGAAGACGGTATTCTGGAACGCCGTCAGGGCTCCGGTACTTATGTTGCCGAAGGGAATACCGGGCAGGCGATTTATCATTTCTTTCGCCTGGAAAATCTTGAGGGCAAAACCGGTATGCCAAGTGCTGAAGTTGTGGCGCTGGATCAGGTGGCACACCCGCTGGCCGCACAACAGATGCAGGTGGCTGATACGCATGCTTTCTGGCGGGTTCGGCGCCATCGCCTGTTGGATGGTGTTGTGGTGGCGATTGAAGATGTCATGCTGCCGGTCAGTCGTGCACCGGAACTACAGGCGGCGCAGCTACACGAATCATTGTACCTGCATTACCGGGAGCAGTTGGGTTTCTGGATTGCCCATGTAGTGGATGCGGTGACGGTGGGGGCGATGCCGGACTGGGGGAATGACGCACTGGGGCTGGTAGCCGGTCAACCCTGTGGCATGGTACAGCGACAGTCTTTTGACCAGCATGGCGAAATGGCAGAATTTTCCCTGCTGTGGTTTAACCCGACGCGGGCGCGATATATGGCGCGATGGAGTTGATATGAGCCTGGAAACGACATTAGATACGAAGACGCCTTTTCCACTCGCTATTGATGATGAGTTTTCTCCGTTAAGCAGTGTGATTATCGGCCTTGGTGCACCGTACCAACCGGATAAGGAACAGGTGGCGGGTGAAATGCAGGAGTTTCCGTTTATCCCCGACACTGAACGCAAAGCTGAAGTACTGGCGCTGACTTACCCCGATGAAGCGATTTTGGAACGTGAGTTCGCTGATTATGTGGCAGTGCTGGCGCGTTATGGCATTGAGGTATTACGTGCTGATCCGGCGCTGGCGTATTCGTTTGATTATACCTGTCCACGTGACATTGGTTTTGTGATTGGTGACACCTTTTTTATTGCCAATATGTCGGTAAGTAGCCGGGCGGAGGAATACAAAACGATTATGCCGTTGCTGGAGCACCTGCCTGCGGAGAAGGTGATACGTCCTCCTGATGGTGTGGTGATTGAAGGCGGCGATGTGGTGGTACTTGATGAGCGCACAATATTGGTTGGGGTTAATCAGCGCACCCATGCTTCCGGCTATGAATTTTTGCGTGATTATTTTCGCGATACGGATTATGAGGTTGTTCCGGTGCCACACCGGCAGCTGCATCTGGACTGCTGTCTGAACCCGCTGGGGCTGGGACATTTACTGATTCACTCGGATAGCCTGTTGGTTGATGATGAACCGGTTTGGCAGGTGTTAAAACAGCGGGAATGGGTGGAGATTGATGCTGTGGAGCGGGAACATCTGGCGACGAATATGCTGTCGATCCGGCCTGATACGGTGATTGCGCGGGATCATTCGGCCTGTGCGCGGGTTAATGAAGTATTGCGGGAATTGGGTTATACCGTTGAGGAAGTTGGGTTTGATGGGGTTCCGGCGGTGGGTGGGTCGTTTCGGTGTGCTTCGTTGGTGTTGGCGCGGGGGTAGCAGCGTAGGTGTTTAAGCGGCTTTCGTCACTACGAAATCCACATGCATGACATCGTAGGGAAACTCAATCTTCCCATCGCTGGTTTTGTTTAATACACCACAGTCGAGTAAGGCATGGACGTCAGAATGTACCGCTCGTACATCACGCTCCAATCGACGTGCCAGTTCACGGATGGCGATAACGCCTGCACCAGTCATTTCTCGGATTACCTCCCAGCGTTTTGAGGTGAAGGTTTTCCATAGGGCTTCGGTGGTGGGGAAGCTGATGTAGTTGCCTTGTTGTTCTTCGTCGAAAGCAGCGAGTAGGCGTTCGCGGGTCTTTATAGGGTCAGATACTTCAA
>JBMZDK010000329.1:0-4350 GCA_049614265.1 Thiolinea sp. | reverse complement strand
AGCTTCGTCACTGGAGTTCTTGAGCCACGGCTTTATATTATCTAGAATGGCCGACCTTCTACCTCAGTCAGGGCATCAATATGACCGACAATAAAACACAACCAACCTTACCAGATCGTCTTTCAATTAACCCCCGTAGCCCACATTATGTGGCGGCTATTTTTGAACACGAGATTGGTATTCGGCTGAATGGCAAAGAGCGTAACGATGTCGAGGAATACTGCGTCAGTGAAGGCTGGATAAAAGTCTCTTTGGGTAACGCGGTAGATCGTCGGGGACAGCCATTGTTGCGGACACTTAAAGGAACGGTTGAAGCTTTTTATAAGTAAGTTGATAAAAAAGGTCTTTCGATTGAGCGCGAGACGTTTTTACTGAAGGTGATTGCTGAGCAGTTGGTGCGACTGAGTTGAAATGATGCCAGCAAAGCCCTCAGTCAAGAGCCGGAGCTGCCCGGTGCAGGAGGCTGACCCTCAAAATGCGGAACGTCCGGGTCTAAGCAAGCCCAGGAGGGCGCAGAAGCTGTCCAGATCAGACCTTCAATGTTAACCTGCTCCGTGTCATCCAGCGTGCCAGCCCGCACTACAACAATGTTAGGCCTTTCTTCTGCCTCACTAAACAAATGCGTGCCACAGGTCGGGCAAAACGTGCGATGCATATGGTTGCCATCATCTGCGGTACCTGGAAAATCCTTTAACCTGCCGGTCACTGCGACGGCATTTTCCGGAACGGCCAGGTTAATCGTTGCATTGCCTGCGGCCAGCGTCTGACAAATCTTGCACCAACAGGCACGCGTGACTATGGGCGGTTCAGTTATGGTATATCTGACCGCGCCACATAAACACCCACCGGTAATATTTTCCATCGTGTTGCCTCTACGTTGATGCTACTGATTATTTATTTTAGTAAAGCCATTGGGCTTCCCACATCAACTACCCCAATACCCTGATGTGCTTTGTAGCCCAACAATTCCTGACACCGCACCGGCATTTTCTTCGCATCTTCAAGTGGTACAGTGAGGAACATATTTTCCTCCGTGCGTAACCAGCCCACAACAAAGCCAAAAAACATGCCCCTGCGCCACTCATCGATTGTGGTGTTCGTACCACCACCATGAAGCGTTGACCCCAGATAAAAAAGCGCTGAACCGGCTTTCATTTCGGCTTGCGTGATTTCCTCTGGCTGTGCTTGTCTATCCGCTGGCCACAAATGGCTGCCGGGTACGACCTGCGTTGCGCCATTTTTCAGGGTGAAATCGGTTAAGGCGAACATCGCTTCAACCTGTAGCAGTGGCTTCGGGTTTTTGAAATAAGACCATGCATCTTCATCACGATGGATAGCCTGTGCGGTTTCACCCGGCCCGATTTGAATAAGTTGTCCGGTATTCAGCAAATAATCTTCGCAATTTGGTAGCAACAATTCATCAGCCACGCCTGAGATCAAAGGGGATTGCATGATCTCTAAAAAGGTTTTGGATTTTGCCGGGAGTCCATCCAGTCTAATTGTCTGGCTACCGTAAAACTCGACAAAAAAGTCGTTGGTGGCATGTCTTAGCCCTGGTGCAGTCGCTGCGATAACGTCGTCAAGGTCTGCGTTTAAATTAGCTAATTGCTGTGGATCCAGTGCACCTTCAATAATAGCTGCGCCATCCTTATTCAGGATGTCGGCGAGTGCCTTTGGTGCAATGTCATGGGAGACTTTTTGCAGTGTTGGTTTCATCGTTTCATTGCCGTTTGTGGATTGTGTCGACTTAATCTTTACCAGATTAACGACTTGCCAGTGTGAGTCAAGGTGATGCTTTTGCTGATGTTGTCAAAGTTTCTTCGACATTTGATCTTCTTGATTTACAACGTGGTGCTATACTCTGCCGCTGTCTGACGGGAGCTACTTCCGTCTGGCGTAACTTTCAGCTTCAATCAGGTTAAGAACATGGCAGACAGCGCTGACCTCCAGGAAATACAAAGAAGGCGAACCTTCGCGATTATCTCGCATCCCGATGCGGGTAAAACCACCATGACCGAAAAGGTGTTGTTATTTGGTGGTGCGATTCAGCTTGCGGGTACGGTTAAAGGTCGTAAGGCTGCGCGTCATGCTACCTCGGACTGGATGGCGATGGAGAAGGAGCGTGGTATCTCTGTCACCTCATCGGTTATGCAGTTCCCCTATAACGATTGCATCGTTAACCTGCTTGATACACCCGGGCACGAAGACTTTTCGGAAGATACCTATCGCGTACTGACAGCGGTGGATTCTGCGCTGATGGTGATCGACGTGGCGAAGGGGGTTGAGGAACGTACCATCAAGTTGATGGAGGTTTGTCGCCTGCGTGATACGCCGATTATGACGTTTATCAATAAGCTGGATCGTGAGGGTAAAGACCCGATTGAGCTGCTGGATGAAGTCGAAGACGTGCTGAAAATTCAGTGCGCGCCGGTGACCTGGCCGATTGGCATGGGTAAACGCCTGAAAGGGATTTACCACTTGTATCAGGATAAGGTGATTTTGTACAAGGCAAACACCGAACGTCGTGAGGAATACGAGGAAATTCAGGGGCTGGATAACCCCAGGCTGGATGAACTGCTGGGAGCTGATGCTGAAGAGCTGCGTGAAGAAATTGAGCTGGTTCAGGGTGCAAGCCATGAATTTGATCTTGATGCTTACCTTCGTGGCGAAATGACGCCGGTTTATTTTGGTACCGCGCTGAATAGCTTTGGCATCCGTGAATTGCTGGATGACTTTGTCGAATACGCGCCCGCACCACAGGCCCGCCCAGCGATAACACGCGAAGTTAGCGCTGATGAGCCGAAATTCACCGGCTTTGTGTTTAAGATTCAGGCCAATATGGATCCGCAGCATCGGGATCGCATGGCTTTTGTGCGTATCTGTTCCGGTAAATTCCAAAAGGGCATGAAAGCAAAGCAAGTGCGGATAGGGAAAGACATTAAAATCCCCGATGCGCTGACTTTCATGGCTTCAGACCGTGAGCATGCGCTGGAAGCTTTTGCGGGCGATATTATTGGTATTCATAACCATGGCAGTATCCGGATTGGTGACACCTTCACCCAGGGTGAAAATCTACAGTTTACCGGTATTCCTAACTTTGCTCCGGAGCTGTTTCGCCGCGCGCAGTTGAAAGACCCGCTGAAGATGAAGCAACTGCAAAAGGGCTTGGGCGAGCTGTGTGAAGAAGGTGCGACTCAGCTGTTTAAACCGCTGAATAATAACGACCTGATTCTGGGGGCGGTGGGCGTGTTGCAGTTTGATGTGGTGGCGCAGCGCCTGAAAGATGAATATAAAGTCGATGCGGTATTTGAAGCGGTGAATGTACAGACTGCACGCTGGGTGACTTCTGATGATGAGAAGCGGTTTGAGCAGTTCAAGACTAAGGCCGCACAGAATCTGGCTTATGACCATGCTGGTGAATTAGTGTACATCGCACCGACGCGGGTGAATTTACAAATGGCGCAGGAAAAGTGGCCGGAGGTGACTTTCCATTCTACGCGGGAACATGGGGTGGGTATTGGGTAAGCAGTGTGTGAGGCAAGTGCTATAGCGTCACACAACACCGGTACAAATCCTGTCCCGCCTCGGCGTATTTTTTCTCAAACAACGTCAGGTATTTATCTGGCATAAACGACTCAGCTGTTGCCTTGGTGTAACCATTAAGCCGCAGCGCCAGTGCAAATTCTTCCGCATAAATCTGCCAGTTAGTCCGTAGTTCCAGTTGCCCGCCTAAGCCCAATAACATGGGGAAGACAGGGTGTGCATGCCAGCGCCGTTTCAGGTGTGCACTTTTGGGATACGGATTGGGGTAGAGGATGAAATGGTGCTGCAATGTCCAGTTTGCTTCTGCTGCCAAAATCCAGAAATCAACCAAATCCGCACGTACTGTTATTGCATTATTAGGCAATTGTTCTTCGTACTGTTTACCCAGGCGAACTTCAGAGCGATCGATACCGATGACCAGTGAGTTCGGGTGTGTTCTGGCTATATGGCGTGTACTAATGGCAGTACCACAACCGGAGTCAAGAATGATCGGCTGCTGATGCTGGGCGACGGTTGCTGCGGTTATCTCAAATGCTTCCCGGGTATGGTCGGCGATGGGCTTATGGAATGAGTGTTGCTGGTTACGTTGTATAACATCTGTCAGATTGTTATGTATGTCAGTCTGGCTGCTGGTAATTGGTTTGATAAGGTCAGCAGGCGTTTTTTGTATTGCGGGTGTCTGGTTACCTGCGTTTGAATTTGGCACCTGAGGTTTATCCCTGTTTATACAAAGCCGATGATAATAGCGTTTGTGTAAACAGGGATAAAGCAAAGTATTAATTCATTCGTCTAATACAGTCGCCGTGT
>JBMZDK010000328.1:0-4353 GCA_049614265.1 Thiolinea sp. | reverse complement strand
CGCCGTAAAACCATCCTCAAAGCCATCGACGAGCAGGGTAAACTCAGCCCTGCGTTGGAAAAGGCCTTGCAGGCGGCAGATACCAAAACCCGGCTCGAAGACTTATACCTGCCGTTCAAGCAAAAACGCCGCACCCGTGGCCAGATTGCGATTGAAGCCGGTATTGAACCGTTGGCGGATAAATTATTCAGCGAACCTGGAACTGATCCTGTGACAGCAGCGGCAGCTTATATAAATACCGGTGAGGAGTTTAAAGGGGCGTTTGCCGACAGCAAAGGTGTATTGGATGGCGCAAAATTCATCCTGATGGAGCGCTTTGCTGAGGATGCTGGCTTGCTGGGTGATTTGCGTGAGCACCTGACCACCAAGGGTGAGTTAATGGCAACAGTAGCGAAGGGAAAAGAGGAAGAGGGTAGTAAGTTCCGTGATTACTTCGCACACACCGAAGCACTAAAGAAAGTGCCATCGCATCGCGCATTAGCAATGTTTCGTGGCCGTAATGAAGGTGTATTGCAGCTCAAGTTAGATGTTGAGCATGAGGACGTTCACCCTTGTGAGCAGATGATTGCGCGTCAGTTTGGCATCACTCATCAGGGCAGGGCAGCGGATAGCTGGCTACAGGATGTGGTGCGCTGGACATGGAAGGTGAAGCTGCATGCCAAGCTGGAAACTGAGCTGCTGGGTGATTTACGCCAGCGGGCGGAAGAAGAGGCGATCAAAGTCTTTGGCAGTAACCTGAAAGATTTGTTGTTAGCGGCTCCATCGGGGCAGAAAGCCACAATTGGCCTTGATCCCGGCTTGCGTACCGGGGTGAAAATTGCGGTGGTTGATGGTACTGGTCAGTTGGTGGCACATACCGCGATTTTCCCGCATGCACCGCGCAATAAATGGGATGAGTCAATAGCAACGCTGGCAAAGCTGGCGAAGCAACATGAGGTGGCTTTACTGGCGATTGGTAATGGCACGGCGTCGCGGGAGACGGATAAGCTGTGTGGCGATCTGATTAAGCGTCATCCTGAATTGAAGTTGCAGAAGGTGATGGTGAGTGAAGCGGGGGCGTCGGTATATTCTGCTTCCGAATTGGCGGCGCAGGAGTTTCCTGATTTGGATGTCACCATTCGCGGCGCGGTGTCGATTGCGCGGCGTTTACAAGACCCGTTGGCCGAGTTGGTGAAGATTGATCCAAAGTCGATTGGTGTCGGCCAGTATCAGCATGATGTGTCACAGGTGCAGCTTGCCAGGAATCTGGATGCGGTGGTGGAAGACTGTGTGAACTCGGTTGGGGTGGAAGTGAATACCGCGTCGTCGGCCTTGCTGCGGCGGGTGGCTGGGTTGAATCAAACTATTGCCGATAATATCGTCACTTTCCGCAATGAAAACGGACGTTTTAACAACCGCAAGCAGCTGTTGAAGGTGCCGCGTTTGGGGGCAAAAGGCTACGAACAGGCTGCCGGATTCCTGCGTTTGCGCGGTGGTGAAAACCCCTTAGATGCCTCGGCGGTACATCCCGAATCTTATGGCATTGTCCGGCGCATTGCTGAGCAAACCGGTGTCGATGTGCCGGGGTTGATTGGGAATAGCGAGCGACTTAAGGTACTGAATCCGCGTGATTTTACCGATGAGCAGTTTGGTCTGCCGACGGTGACCGATATTATTGCCGAACTGGATAAGCCGGGACGTGATCCGCGTCCAACGTTTAAGACCGCAAGTTTTAAGGAAGGGGTAGAGAAGATATCTGACCTGAAGCCGGACATGGAACTGGAAGGTGTGGTGACTAACGTGACTAATTTTGGCGCCTTTGTCGATATCGGCGTGCATCAGGATGGTTTAGTGCATATCTCGATGTTGGCGAATCGTTTTGTGAAAGACCCGCATGAAGTAGTGAAAGCGGGTGACGTGGTGCGGGTGAAGGTGCTGGAAGTTGATGAGAAACGAAAGCGGATTGCGCTGACAATGAAGTTGGGAGAGAAGGCCGGTAGTCCGTCTGCTGGCCGTGAAAAGCCGGTAACGCAGAAGCCTGCTCATAATAATGGGAAGCGGCATGGACACGGCGATGGTAAAAAGGGGAATAGGGCAGCAGGCAAAACGGCACCCCGGGCACAGGAACCGGTGAATAATGCGTTTGCTGATGCTTTTGCGCGGGCGAAAAAACGTTGACGGGTTGTGTTGGCAGTGAAAGGGGTTGGTACACTGTTTTACCCTGGCAGGAGCTACAGCAGCGTTGTGAGTATGAATTTATTCTGTCCGCTGCTGATTTGCAGGCTGAAGAAGACCTGTCAGGGTTTGTGATTTGTTATGAGCAGCAGGCTTATGCTTATCTGAACCGCTGTCCACATCAGCAGGTTTACCTGAACTGGAGTCCGCATCAGTTTTTTGACCGTGAACAACAAACTTTGATTTGCTCGACACATGGCGCGGTTTTTCGCCCTGAAGATGGGCAGTGTATACAGGGGCCGTGTGTGGGACAGCGTTTGCGTGCGTTAGAAACGCGGATTACAGCAGGGCAGGTTCAGGTGTTTGTACGCCCGGTGCATCGGGACGATGTGCTTCAATATGCTGACTGATGTCGCTGACCAGACTGCGGCTGTCATGGCGTAAATGGCGGCATAACAGGGTATCCGGCAGGTTATCGATAGTGGTTTTGCGCACTGGCTGATTCACCGGCAAAGCACAGTAATACTGGTCGCCGCTGCGTACTGTCAGCGCGACAACCTCAACTGCTTCACCAAAATGCAGCTGATATACTTCGTCAGATAAGTCTTCCGCTAATACATTTTCCACCGGAAAGGCTGTTTCAAAGTGGCGGATGTGCGCCATATTACGGTAGCTACAATAATCGCGCTGTTCGGCATACATTGTATTGCCAACCCAGTCATAAAATGCACTACAGATTATTGCTCCCTGTTCAAAGCGAATAACGCCGTAAAAATAGTGCAGGCGGGTCAGTCCCATTAATTCTTCATAAGGTTGTACTGCACACCAGCCCTGACCGGTTTTGTGGATCAGTGTGTCGAGTGACAGCAGTTTTTCGGTGTGCTGCTGGAAGATATTAGGAATTTGCAAAATGCCCCGGCTTTCCAGTGCATATAGCTGCATCTTTCCGGCATGTATGCTTTCGCTGATCTCCAGCGGTGTTAACTCAGGCATAAACTCACGAATGCTGTTATGCAGGAAATTCTCTAAGCATAAAGTGTAGTTTTTGCGTAGGGTATGCAGCGATTCCGGCTGGGGGATTTTTTTTGCCTGAGTTTGAAAGCTTGCCAGCAAGGCTTCCTGCTCGGCGATGAGTAGTTCGTTCTGCATTAAATGTTGGGCGTTGTTGCTGATATCCGGGTGCGTTTTGAGCCAGATGAGCAGGAACAAGACAGCGGGAATCAGCAATAGCCAGAAATTGCCTTTCAGGCTCAGCAGTGTGGCAATAATCACGCAAAGCATTAAACCGGCCAGCATTGGTGAGCTGAGTATGGCATGACGTTCGTTGAGAGCTTCGTGGCGTGCCTGTAATCGCAGAATATTTTGTTGTTGGGGTAGTGCTCCGGTATCAGGGCGATAAAAGGTCAACCAGCGTTTAAGGTAGTTTTCATCCTGATCCACGGTTTCGGCAGGAGACTGATGACCGCAGCCGGAATTGAAAAAGATGGCGTAATCAAACAGACTGGTACGGGTATCCTCCGGTGAAATAATATTTTCATCTTCAACGGGTGGTTGTTCGTTGCGTTGGGCTGCAGCTTTTTCCCGCCCCTGGCGGAATAACTGCCGGGCAAAAAAATTGCTATAATAATCAACAAAATTTTGCATGGATACAAGCCCTTTATATGGTGTTTTTGAACTTAACACGGAATGACCCGCTGAATCCAATAAGACAATGAAAATGAAGAAAAAATCCCCATTGAGCAAAAACAGTCCAGCCTGCCCGAAATGCCTGCAGCAAGCGCTGATTGACCGTTTTACAGACGCCGTTTGGGCTGAACGTGGATTAGCAGACAATACGCTGGATTCTTATGCGAGTGATCTTACGGCTCTGTGTGTCTGGTTGAATGCGAAGGGCTGTGAATTACAGCAAGCTGATAAAGCACGGCTGTTGGAGTATCTCGGAGAGCGTTATCAGGATGGAGCAAAGCCTTCGAGTGTTGCGCGTTTGCTGTCGAGTATGCGTCGTTTTTACCGCTATTTGATACGTGAGGGAGAGCTGGAAGCGGATCCGACGGCGCTGATTGATTCACCCCGGCAGGGGCGGGTATTGCCGGATACTTTGTCAGAAGCGGATGTGGATTGTTTGCTGGCGGAGCCGGATACCGGTTCAGCTTTGGGTTTGCGTGATCGTGCCATGCTTGAGCTGCTTTATGCGACAGG
>JBMZDK010000327.1:0-4357 GCA_049614265.1 Thiolinea sp. | reverse complement strand
TGGCTAGCCTGATTGGTGCTGCTGGCGGTGTTATCGTGGTGTTCTCCATTATATTCCTCGATAAGTTACGCATTGACGATCCTGTTGGTGCGATCTCAGTACATGGTGTGGTGGGCTTTTTTGGCCTGATGGTGGTGCCTTTAACAAATGATGATGCTTCATTTGCGGCGCAGGCGTTTGGGGCGTTGGTAATCTTTACCTGGGTATTTGGAGCGTCGTTGCTTGCGTGGCTGGTGATCAAAATGCTTGTGGGACTCCGGATTTCTGAGGAGGAAGAATATGAGGGGGCTGATGTGAGTGAATGCGGTATGGAAGCCTACCCCGAGTTTACACGTTGAGTAATATTTAATTTATTGCATTTAATTAAATTATTAGTTGTATACAATATAGGGGCGCAGCGGATTTCTTCGTTGTGCCCTTATTTTGTTTGGAGCGTTCACGATGCAAAATGATTATCCACGTGACCTGATTGGTTATGGTGAGCAGCCACCAGCGGTTAACTGGCCGGGAAATGCACGGGTAGCTGTGCAGTTTGTTGTTAATTATGAAGAAGGCGGTGAAAACTGCGTTCTGCACGGCGATAAGGCTTCTGAGGCCTTTCTGTCTGAAATTGTCGGTGCACAGGCGTATCCGGATATGCGCCACATGAACATGGAATCGATTTATGAGTACGGTTCCCGTGCCGGGTTCTGGCGTTTGTATCGCATGTTTACTGAACGTGGCTTACCAGTCACAGTTTTCGGAGTGGCGATGGCATTGGAGCGTAATCCTGCTGCGGTTGAAGCAATGTTGAAGGCGGATTGGGAAATTGCCAGCCATGGTTATCGCTGGATTGACTATCAGTTTGTTGATGAAGCACTGGAGCGGGAGCATTTGGAACAGGCACTGGAGATCCATACCCGTGCCACTGGTAAGCCGCCTGAAGGCTGGTATCTGGGGCGTTGCAGCCCGAATTCCCACCGTATTGCCGCAGAGATGGGGGATTTTGTCTATAACGCGGATACTTATGCTGATGACTTGCCCTATTGGGATCATCAGTTTGATAAACCACAGCTGATGGTGCCTTATACCCTGGATGCGAATGACATGCGTTTTGCTTCGCCGCAGGGCTTCAACAGTGGCGATCAGTTTTTCAGTTATTTGAAAGACAGTTTTGATGTGTTGTATGCCGAGGGTGAACACGCACCCAAAATGATGTCGATTGGGTTGCATTGTCGATTGGTTGGTCGGCCTGGGCGTGCTGCGTCTTTGGCGCGTTTTCTGGACTATGTACAGCAGCATGATGCAGCCTGGGTTTGTCGACGCATTGATATAGCACGGCATTGGCGGGAGCAGCACCCGGCTTAATTCATCGTATCTTTATTTTTAAACACCCTCACTCGTCCCTCTCCTTGATAGGTTGAGGGGCGAAAGAAGCGCAGGTAAAGTATGTCAGAACAATATTTCACCCCACCCGCCCATGCTCTAAACGAAGCAGATTTTGTACAGCGCTTCGGCGGTGTCTACGAACACTCTCCCTGGATTGCTCAGCAATGTCATCAGAAGGGTTTATCAGAGCAGGAAAATACCCCGGCTGGTTTAAGTGCAGCGCTACAAGTAGTCGTTGCCGGTGCCAGCCGCGAGCAGTTAATGGACTTGATTAATGCACATCCTGATTTAGCCGGTAAGGCGGCGGTTCAGGGCACGCTCACTGCTGAATCCACTTCCGAGCAAAGCAGTGCTGGGATTGATCAGTGTTCTGCGGAAGAATTTGAGCGCTTCCAGCGTTTCAATGCTGCTTACAAAGACAAGTTTGGTTTCCCGTTTATTATGGCGGTGAAGGGAAGTAACCGGCACCTTATTCTGGCTGCATTTGAAGAAAGGCTGGAAAATGATGCGGAAACCGAATACCAGCGGGCTATTAGCGAAATTAACAAAATTGCGCGTTTTCGCCTTGATGCGATTGCGGCAGAATCAACAGAGGGCTGAATAATGCAGGTAACACTTAATGACCACCCCTACACTAAATGGGTGAATCTGGCTGACCCACGTTTAGGGGCTGAAGCTATTTATGCGACGGATGATTTCTTTGCTGATAAAAATCGTATGCTGAAAGCTGAGCCTGCTGTATTCATTGAAGGCAAGTATGATGAAAACGGCAAGTGGATGGACGGCTGGGAAAGCCGACGCAAGCGTGGTGAAGGTTATGATTATTGTATTGTGCGTCTGGGGCGTGCCGGTCGTATTCAGGGGGTAGACCTCGATACATCACACTTTACGGGTAACTATGCGCCCGCTGCTTCTTTGGAAGGGTGTTTGCTGGAGAGTGGTGATCCTGATGAAAATACGCAGTGGACGGAAATTTTGCCAGCAGTAACGCTGCAGGGAGACAGCCACCATTATCGGGATATTGCCAGCGAAGGGGTTTATTCGCACCTGAGGGTTAATATTTATCCGGATGGTGGCCTGGCGCGTTTACGTGTTTATGGCACGCCGCAATGTGACTGGGAATCGCGTGATCCAAATGAAGTCATTGATTTACTCGCGCTGGAGAATGGCGGGCGTGCGATTACCTGTAATGATCAGCATTTTGGTACGATTCTGAACCTGAATATGCCGGGACGCGGCGTGAACATGGGTGACGGTTGGGAAACACGGCGACGTCGGGAGCCGGGAAATGACTGGGCGATCCTGGCGCTGGGTCATGCTGGTACTATCGAATCCATTGAGATTGATACCGCACACTTTAAAGGCAACTTCCCGGATCAGTGTTCAATTCAGGCAGCTTTTGTCGATGGCGGAACGGATGAGTCTTTAGTTACTCAGAGTATGTTCTGGCAGGAGTTATTGCCACCGCAGAAAATGCAGATGGATGCAATTCATAATTTCGCGGCGGAGCTGAATAATATTGGGCCGATTACGCATATCAGGTTGAATATTATTCCGGATGGTGGGGTGAGTCGGCTGCGGTTGTTTGGGCGGATTGCTACAGGTGGAGGTAGCGATAATCAGCCGATTTTGGTTTGAACGGTAGACTGATGGTGTTCAGTGCTTTTTTCTACATTTTTTGTATGAGCTAAGGTAGCTGACTTTGTGTAAAAGGAGTTTGTTTGTGTTAACAAATTTAGCAGTTGATACTGGGTTATTAGAATAGGCACTTCCAGTCGGTGAATTTAAAAGTAAAAAGATATGATTAATTAGGCTTTGCGTGAATTTGTGCAACGCCGCAATTAGCGAGAGGTTTTTGAGTTCTTTGGCAACTTCCCCGCTGGCGAAGATTACGGTTGATGATGACTTTGAACGTTATCAACGTCATTTACCGTTTGCTTTGCATCAGTAGTGTTTGATAGAAAAATACTATTTTTCCAACCATTTAATGAAGTGTTGATGCTATGACTAAAACTGAATTGATGGAAAAAATCCGCAATCTGAGTGTATGGAAACGGCATGAACAGCGTGCGCCTCATAAACCATTATTAATCCTGTTGTCGCTGGGGCGCTTACAGTCCAACCAGCTAAGAATGGCATTATTTTCGGAGATCGAAGGTAAGTTAACCTCTCTATTGGAGGATTTTGGGCCAAGCCGCAAGAGTTATCACCCTGAAGAGCCGTTTTGTCGTTTACAGACTGATGATATATGGGAATTATCTATAGATTTGCCTTCCGGTTCATTAAGCAAAACGACTTTGCGTAATCAGAGAGTTCTTGGTGGTTTTACGGAAAGCGTTTTTCGCCTGCTCCTGGAGGATGATCTACTGATTGATCAGGTGGCTACGTATCTTTTACAGGAACATTTTCAGCCGACGTTGCACGAAGATATTTTGACCGAAGTTGGGCTGGATATTAATCTTGTTGCTGATGTGAATGACGCCAGGCTTCGCAAGAGAAAACGTGATCCAGAGTTTCGTCACCGTGTGTTGCAGGCCTATAACTATCGTTGTGCAATCTGTAATTTTGATGTTCGGCTGGGACAGAAAAGCATTGCGCTAGAAGCTGCTCATATTCAGTGGTTTAACCATGATGGCCCGGATATTGTGAATAATGGTGCTGCGCTTTGCTCAATGCACCACAAATTGCTTGATAAAGGTGCTATTGCACTTTCTGATGATTTGCGGGTCTTGGTTTCAGAGAATGTTAATGGTTATGCCGGGCTGGATGAGTGGGTACTCAGTTTTGACGGCAAACCAATTAATAAACCACGTGCATCGGAGTATACGATTAAGCCAGAGTTTACGCAGTGGCATATTCGTGAGGTTTTCAAGGGCAAATATAGTGTAAAATCCTTCACTTGAGAACAGGAGCCAGAGTACACAAAATAAAATCCGGTTCATCGGTTCATCGGTTCATCGGTTCATCGGTTCATCGGTTCATCGGTTCA
>JBMZDK010000326.1:0-4357 GCA_049614265.1 Thiolinea sp. | reverse complement strand
TGGACGGCACTAATTGGCTCTTTGGCACTAATCGGTTTCCCCGTGTTTTCCGGCTTTTTCTCTAAAGATTTGATTATTGCTGCGGTGAGTGAATCTAATCTGGCCGCAGCGAATTATGCTTATATTCTGGTGTTACTCGGTGTGTTCGTGACTGCACTGTATACATTCCGTATGTTTTTCCTGGTGTTCCATGGTGATGAACGTATGGATGATCATACGCTGGCGCATTTAAAAGAATCACCGAAAGCTGTCACGATACCTTTGATACTGTTGGCTATTCCGGCCGTGTTATCAGGCTTCCTGCTTGACCCGATAGCTGTGGGAGATTTTTTCAATCAGGTTCTGCTGCCGGCAAAAGATGAAGAGGGTTTGCGGAATATTACGACTCTCATGGTCGATGGTAAAAATCATCCGGCAATGGCGGCGGTAACTCAGATATATACAGATGGCGGATTACTTGGTTTTATTTTGCATGCATTGCTCACTCCACCGGTTTGGCTGGCACTGGCGGGTGTGGCAGTCGCCTGGTACCTGTATATGAAAAATGATGATCTGGTTTATTGGTTTTATGATCATTTTCGTTGGTTGCACCGTTTATTAGATAAAAAATATTACTTTGATACTTTTAATCAGAGAGTCTTTGCTGATGGGGCAATTTATCTGGGCAATGGATTATCGACACTGGCTGAAAAGCTCCTGATTGATGGTTTGATTGTCAACAGCGTGGCCAGACTCATTGGATTTGGTGCCGGAATAGTTAGCCGTATTCAAACCGGTTATCTCTATCATTATGCTTTTGCGATGGTAATTGGTTTGGCACTGTTAGTGGCCTGGTTTTTTGTCCTGGTAATGTTGTGATGATTGATATAACAGGCTGGCCGATACTAAGCTTTTTGATCTGGCTTCCGATTTTAGGTGCCATTGGTGTCTTGGTGCTGGGTGACCGTGCCGGTGCCCGTCAGGGAGCATTAGCATTTTCATTTCTGACTTTCCTGGCCAGCTTATTGCTGCTGACTTATGAAGCTTCAAGCGGTGAAATGGCTTTCACTGAGCGTCGGCTTTGGATTGACGCGTTTGGCATCCGGATCAACTACATGCTGGGCGTTGATGGTATTTCGATTCCGTTAATTCTGCTCAATACTTTTATGACAGTGGTTGTGGTTATCGCAGGCTGGGGTGTTCGTCAGCGGGTTTCACAATATATGGCGGCTTTTCTGATCATGGAAGGGTTGGTGAATGGTGTCTTTTCATCAATGGATGCCATGTTGTTCTATATCTTTTTTGAAGCCATGCTGGTGCCGATGTTTCTGGTTATTGGTATCTGGGGTGGGGCAAACAGAGTCTATGCAACGATTAAATTTTTCCTATATACCTTTCTTGGCTCGGTATTTTTACTTATTAGCCTGATCTATCTGTATAAGGTTGGCGAAAGCTTTTATATTCCGGATTTGTATAAGCTGACTACAGTTGAACAACCAGTTCAGGTACTGATTTTCTTCTCTTTCCTGCTGGCGTTTGGTGTCAAAATTCCTATGTGGCCGGTGCATACCTGGTTGCCTGATGCGCATGTTGAAGCGCCAGCCGGCGGATCAGTAATTCTGGCGGCTATCACGCTCAAGGTTGGTGGCTATGCCTTTTTGCGCCTGGCGTTGCCTATTGTGGATGACGCTGCAAAAGAAATGGATTGGCTGGTTATTGGCCTGTCATTGTTTGCGATTATTTATATTGGTTTTGTTGCTCTGGTGCAGGACGATATGAAGAAGCTGATAGCCTATTCGTCAATTGCACATATGGGCTTTGTGACGCTTGGGTTCTTCCTGATTTTTCGTTTGCAGTCTACTTTTGTTATTAGTGGTTCGAGCGGTGCGGCGATGGCTTTGCATGGCGGTATGGTGCAAATGATATCGCACGGTTTTATTTCCGGTGCTTTATTCCTGTCTATCGGGGTTTTGTATGATCGTATGCATACCCGTGAAATCAGGGCTTATGGTGGTGTGGCAAAACGTATGCCCTGGTTTGCCGTATTCTTCGTCTTTTTTGCGATGGCGAACGCAGGTCTGCCCGGAACATCAGGGTTTGTTGGTGAGTTTATGGTGATTCTGGCAACAACCAAGGCAAATATCTGGATTGCCGGAACGGCTGCGTTAACGATGGTGATTGGTGCTGCCTATACTCTTTGGCTGGTGAAGCGTGTTTTATACGGAAAAATTACCAGTACTGAAGTGGATCAGCTGCAGGATTTGTCACAACGCGAATTTCTTGTGCTGGGGATTTTAGCCCTGGCGGTATTATGGTTGGGATTATGGCCGCATCCTTTGACATCTATGATGGATGCTTCATTGCAGAATTTACTGGAAATGGTTGCGCCACCGCGCTCCCCGCTGGGAGTCGGTGAATAATGGAAATGAGCGCTTTTATCAGCACGGCACTACCTGAGGTTTTCCTGTTAGGGGCGCTGTGTATTGTCTTATTGCTGGACACCTTTCTCAGTGAAGAAACGCCTTTAGTGAGCTATCTTGCTACTCAGTTAAGCCTGTGGACAACGGCGTTGCTGGTTTATGCTAATACATTTCAGCGTCCTGATCGTTTAGTTGCCCTGGAGCGCATGTATGTTGTCGATGACTTAAGCGGCATATTAAAAATTAGTATTTTGCTGATTTCCAGTCTGGCATTTGTGTATGCCCGAAAATACCTGCGTGAACATGGGATGTGGCGTGGTGAATTCTTTGTGCTGGGGATGGCCGCCATCCTTGGAATGATGATTATTTCATCTGGTTATAGTTTGTTGGTTTTGTACCTGGGTCTGGAGCTGCTGGCATTATCTATGTACGCGATGATTGCTATGCAACGTGATAATAGCCGTGCCACAGAAGCAGCATTAAAGTATTTTGTGCTGGGTGCCATCGCTTCCGGAATGTTGCTCTATGGCATGTCTCTGCTGTACGGAATGAGTGGTCAGCTACGTCTGGATTTGCTACGTGAATACTTTTTTGCTCAGTCAGAATTACACACGAATATCCTGTTCCTGTTTGCGCTGACTTTTGTTGTGGCCGGACTTCTGTTCAAGTTTGGTGCCGTTCCTTTCCACATGTGGGTGCCGGATGTCTATCAGGGATCACCAACTGCGGTGACTGTTTTTCTTGGCAGTGTGCCCAAAATTGCTGCTGTGGCGTTAGTTTTACGTGTACTGGTTGAAGCGTTAAGGGCTGGTCTGGATAGCTGGGCGCAAATGTTAATGTTGCTGGCTTTACTCTCAGTCGTCTTGGGTAATTTGATTGCAATTGCGCAGGTGAGTTTAAAGCGGATGTTTGCGTACTCAACAATCGCACACATGGGCTTTCTGTTAATGGGCATATTGACAGGGCAGCATGAGGGATACGGGGCAGCGGTTTTCTATGCAATTATTTATGCGCTGATGGCAGCAGGTGGTTTTGGTGTGCTGATTCTGCTGGGGCGATCTGGTTATGATCCTGATAGTTTAGATGCTTTGAAAGGGCTTAATGAGCGTTCACCGTGGTTTGCCTTCATTATGTTGTTGTTGTTGTTGTCTATGGCGGGTATACCGCCAACTGTTGGTTTTTACGCTAAGCTGGCAATTATTAACGCTGTACTGGCAAAAGGGTATTTGTTACCGGCGATTTTGTTGGTGGTGATGTCTGTGATAGGGGCTTATTACTATCTGCGTGCAATAAAGCTGATGTACTTTGACTCACCTGATGACGATAAGCCTATTGAGGCTGAATTGGACTTTAAGGTTGTGCTAAGCGCCAATGGCTTGGCGATGATTGCACTGGGGCTTTACCCGGCTGCGTTAATGACAATTTGTGCGTTGGCCTTTAAATCGGGAGCAATATGAGTATACAGATCTATCAATGGGGCTTTCTGATCATTGCTCTGTTATTGGCAAATTTGCCATGGTTAAGCCAGCGTTGCCTGTTGATTTTAGAATGTGAGCATAAATCTGCCTGGGTAAGACTGCTGGAATGGTTGTTGCTCTATTTCGTTATTGGCTTGATGGGGTATTTGCTGGAAAGCCGGATGATGGGGACAACGCACACTCAGGATTGGGAGTTTTATGCCGTTACTGCCAGTTTATTTATGGTATTTGCTTTTCCCGGGTTTGTTTATCGGCATGTTCGTTAAAAACCAGTTGGCTCATAAGCAGTTTTCTTGTCAGTGCCACAAAAAAGTTTATCGAAAAAGTACTTTAAAATCAGTTGTTCTTAAGCCCTGTAACAATTAGCTGCACATTTTCTGAATTCAGGGCTTGCAACGAAATTTATTTTTGTCTATAGTTCACAGCCTCTGATGCGGGGTGGAGCAGTCTGGCAGCTCGTCGGGCTCATAACCCGAAGGT
>JBMZDK010000325.1:0-4375 GCA_049614265.1 Thiolinea sp. | reverse complement strand
TTCGATGGTTTGCAGCGCCCGTTCCACTTTGTGGGCTTCTTTAAGTTATTTGCTGCAGTCATGATTCCCGGTGGGCATGGCGCAATGCTGGGTATTCCAGAGGATGAAAATGTTGCGACCGTCTTGAATTGGGCGCATGACAATGACTTGTTTACCATCACGATTTGCCATGGGCCATCTTCATTGCTGGCGACAACGCTGAATAAACAGGCGTTTCTGTATGAAGGCTATAACATGTCGGTATTCCCGGATTCCGTCGATAAACAATCACCGATGATTGGCTACCTTCCCGGACATATGCCCTGGCGAATGAGTGAAAAGCTAACAAACCTGGGGGCAAATCTTGTGAATAAAAAGGCAGACGATACGGTTTGCCTGGATCGCAAGCTAATCACGGGTGCCAGCCCATCGGCGGCAAATGCTTTGGGTAAGCTGGCGGCTGAAACTTTGTTGAAGGCGCTGTAACGATCATGCAAAGTTTTACCCCGCGTTTTAACTGTTAAAAACTTAGACAAATTCGCTGTGCAAATCGCCCGGACTTCACTGACCGGGCATCACCCAAAGATTGAAGACAAAGACGGCTGATCGCATTATTATGCAATCATGTCTTTGCTGTACTTTCCTGAACAAATAATCAATAAATTCACGCTCAGGGAACTTAGCTATTTTAAAGGTGCGAATTACGAAGGACGGTCAATTCCGGAGCTGGGTTTTGATTTTATGGCCAGAATGCTTGATATACCTGTCGAGGAGAATTGAGTGATTTGACCAATTCCAAAGCAGCTATAAAAAACGATAAATTGAAGGAGATGTAATAATGACACTAACAAAATCAGGGATTTTTCTAATTATGCCATTGCTCGCCATGCTACTGCAGGGATGTGGCCCGACCGTAATTAACCCTCCCGGCCCCGGAAAAATCGTAGCCGGGGGCTCTGTAGTAAAACCACATGGCCATCGTCATAAAGGGAAGTGGTTGCGGAAATGTCACCGTCATGGCGGTGTAAGACGGCATTGCCATTAAGCACTGTTAAGATGATCTAATGACACAACCCGGCAAAAACTCACCCACTAAAGATGCACTGTTACAGGAAGGTATACAGCAGCTAGCACAAAACGGCTACCACGGTACCGGCATCAAACAAATCCTTGATGCTGTTAAGGTACCAAAAGGCTCGTTTTACAATTATTTCGCCTCTAAGGAAGCTTACGTCGCCGAGATTATTGCTCAGTATAACCAGCAATCTATCGCACTGTTTGATCAACTAATCGCTGCATCAGACGCGCCAGCACTGGAAAAACTGGAAATGCTGTATAGCCATATGCTGGAAAAGTATGCCGCTGCGCAATTTCAGAAAGGTTGCCTGATCGGCAGTCTGGCGGCTGAAATCGGTCACCGCTATGAGCTGTGCCAGACCGCGATGCAATTAAGCGTGAAAAATTGGCAAAGCCGGTTGATCAACCTGATCACTCAGGCACAGCAGGAAGGCAGTATCAGAACAGACATAGCGCCCGAAGTGCTGACTGAGGTGTTGTGGAGTACCTGGGAAGGTGTGCTGCTCAAGATGCAGATGGATGGCAACGACGAAACAGCCCAACGGGTATTGGGTACGTTGTTCAAACAACTCTTATCAGCCGAACAAAAATAAGTAAGTACGTGCACCAAAGTTTTCAGGGTTTTTAAAACCCTTGTTCCGTTAGCTAGCAAGCTTTGAGTATTTGAAAACAGTTGCTGCACTACTTATCGGTTTTTTTTATTTACAATTAAAGACGACCGGTCTATTTTATAAATCACAACGATGATCCCAACATTTAAGCGGTGGAATAGCTAATGAAAAAACTCAATTTCTACGATCAACTCAATGCCTCTACACTGCTGTTGGTGTCGCCGGAATGGTCAAAAGTCAAAGCAGCCCGCAATGCAGCATCGTCATTCGAAACACCCAATATCAGCATGCCAACTGAAATACGAACCATTGCAGGTCGTAAAATCCGTCTTGCTGAAGGCGGGCCAGCAGATGCGCCGCTTGTGGTGCTGCTAAGCCCCTTTCCCGAAAGTATTCTGAGCTTTATGGGGTCATGGGAGGCATTAACCGCAAAGTTCCGTGTTATTGCTATTGATCTGCCCGGATTTGGAGCTTCCGAAGGTGATCGTCATGATATGTCACCCGCCGCTCAGGGCGCTCATCTGGCTGCGATTTTTGATGAGCTGGATCTGCGTGATATTCATCTTGTCGGGCCTGATGTTGGTATGGGCGCTGCACTGGCTTATGCACTCAACCATAAACATCGTCTGGCAAGCATGGCAGTTGGCCATGGCCCCGGTGCACCAGGCCCATTCAAGCTGGCGTTTATGATCAACATGCTGGCCAAATTTGGCTTCATGCGTTTTTCATCCGCTATGTTGGGTGCCGGGCCACTCATCGCTTTTTCCTCAAAATTAGGTGCCATCCGCCATCGGGCCAATGCTACCCAGGTCGATGATTATAAAAGTGCGTATTCCGGTCGCAGTGCCGAGGTTATGCATTGGTTTAAGGATTTGCGCAGCAAAGCGACTGACATTGCTGATCGGGTGAACCAAATAGACATTCCGACACTGGTTTTCTGGGGCGAACTTGACGTTATGTTTGATCCCAGTAATGCTGAGCACTTACACAAGGCTTTGCCCAATAGTCAGCTACAAATGCTGCCGGAAGCAGGTCACCTTGCGTGGGCGGATCAGCCTGAGTTATTTGCCGAGATGATTAGTGATTGGGTGAACAGCTACAAATAAAGACACTGCCCCGGCACCATCAATAACACCGGGCTGGGGCAAAATCTGTGTTGTATTAAATGCTGCTAAATCCAGCGTAATTAACACCACTCAAATGTGCCATATCGCGTTTCCAGGTCGCCAAATCATCTTTGTTAAACTGGTTCAGGTGCGCATGCCCACAGGCCCGCGCCATGACCTGCATGAGTTCGGTGGATGCATGAAAGAAGTTCGCTAACTGCTGTGACGATTTATCCACATTAAGCCGCTGACGCAGATCAGCCTTTTGCGTCGCAATTCCCGCCGGACAGTTATTGGTATTACACATCCGCGCCGCCACACAACCAATGGATTGCATCGCGCTATTCGATACCGCCACACCATCCGCACCCAGCGCCAGCGCTTTGACAAAATCAATCGGCACGCGCAGGCCGCCGGTAATAATCAGCGTCACGCGCCCACTCGCACCCTGCTCATCCAGATAACGCCGCGCCCGCGCTAAGGCCGGAATCGTCGGCACACTGATATGATCGCGGAAAATCTCCGGTGCTGCGCCGGTACCACCACCGCGCCCATCGAGAATGATGTAATCCGCTGAGGCATCCAGCGCGAACTGAATATCACGCTCGATATGATTAGCACTGAGTTTGAACCCGACGGGAATGCCACCGCTCACTTCGCGTACCCGATCTGCAAAACTCTTGAAGTCAGCGGTCGATGATAAATCCTTAAAGGTCGGTGGCGAGATAGCCGACTCACCTTCCGGAATACCACGTACCTGAGAAATCTTGCCGATATTTTTATTACCGGGTAAGTGTCCGCCGGTACCGGTTTTTGCGCCCTGCCCGCCTTTAAAATGGAAAGCCTGGACGCGATCCAGCAATTCTTCTTTATAACCAAAACCGGCGCTGGCCAGTTCGTAGAAATAGCGGGTATTGGTGGCCTGTTCTTCGGGTAGCATACCGCCTTCGCCCGAACATATCCCCGTGCCCGCCATTTCAGCGCCACGCGCCATCGCGGTTTTCGCTTCTTCCGACAGCGCACCAAAACTCATATCGGACACAAACAGCGGAATCTTTAGTGCCAAAGGCTTTTTCGCCTCAGGCCCAATCACCAGCTCTGTGGCAACAGCCTGATCTTCCAACAGTGGCTTGCGCGCCATCTGTGCCACCATGAGTTGTAAATCATCCCAATGCGGTAATTCATTACGCGGCACACCCATTGATGTCATCGGGCCGTGGTGCCCCAGTTTGGACAGGCCCTCGCGTGCTAACTGATGGATAAAGGCAACAGTCGGCTCTTCCGGTGTCGGTGTCGCCACTGGTGCCGCGTTTTTATCACCCGCACTCACACCCGGCCCTTCTTTACCCACCTGCTCGACACTGAATTGCTTATGGGTACCATCGCAAAACGGCTGATTCGCGCTGTGCTTACAGACACACAGATAAGCCTCGCCATCGTCTTCAGCAGTAAAAGCTTTCGGTTTGAATTCAGTACCCGCATGCGAACCATCACAAAACGGCTGATTAGCAGACTTACCACAGGCGCAGAAGTAATACTCCTCACCTTTTTTCAGGCTGACTGCCTTGGGTTTATTATCAGCGATTACCGGATTGCTCATTA
>JBMZDK010000324.1:0-4376 GCA_049614265.1 Thiolinea sp. | reverse complement strand
AGCTTAAAGTGCGCACCCTGCAGCGTGATTTAGAAAATACTCCAGATCCTTTTGCGGATTTTCCTGATGGTAGTTTTGATTTAATTTGTGTTGCCCGTTATTTACACCGGCCCTTGTTTCCGGTAATCAGGCGCTTGTTAGCTTCCGGCGGTGTGTTGCTCTATCAGACCTTTATGCAGGGCTGTGAGCAAACAGCCGTTGGTCGACCACGTAACCCTGATTTTTTGTTGCGGCCCGGTGAGTTGGCAGCTGAGTTTGCTGATGCGGAAATTATTCTGGATCAAATCGAAACGCTGGACGACGGCAGGCCTGTAGCCGCATTTGTTGCCCGGAAGCGGTGAATTATGCTTAAACCCAAACGGGTGTTCAAAAGCTTGCCGGGGTTCTATATCTCCTGACCTGACACTGTTAACTGTCAGCCCATTGGTATCGGATAGCTTTTACCATACTGTTTATTATCTGGATTCGTCTGTAGCTGACTGTTTCATTTTCTTGAGGTTGGTTGACTGGCTTTGCCAAACCAGTTCGAAGCAATCGCGGAAGAAAGCATCCGGCTCAATAACAGATTTTTTTAGCAGGCCAAAATAGTGTTTTTCCGTAGCTGCAATACCATGAAACGGTGCCAGTGATTTGATGCAGGACTGGACATACTCAGTGCAGGAAAGGTCGTTGTAATTATCAAAATTGAATTTGAAGTCATAGGGTTTGCCAACCTGTTTCAGGGCTGCGCGATAAATCACCGGATAGACTTCAGCAAAACTGAGGGATATACCTGCTTTTAAGTCGCGATATAGGTTGTATTCTTCAATGCTGAAGGTTTCTGCCATTGGTTCGGTATTTTCCGGTTCACAACGCTGGTCTGATATAACTTCAGGGAAACGCAGAATGATCAGGCGGTCACAACGACAGAAGTCAATAATGTCCTCCATGAAAACACCCTGCGCCATCGCATGCACCACCATTTGCTCACCGGTACCAAAGTGCTGTAACTGATCCTCTGTAAAAACCTGGTCAATATGATCCAGTGCATTGTCGCGCACTTCTCCGAGGTATAAGGCAGCGTGGCTGAAGTAGCCCGGAATAAACAGATCGCTAAGGTACTTGTCATAACCCCGGAGCAGAATATCGCCGGGACGTACCGTGTTGATGACTTCTCTGACCTCATAGCCTTTGACCTGAAAGCCTTTCGGGTCATAGATAAAAAATAATGGCCAGGGGTGGTATTTAATGTCCCCGATAATTTTTAGAAAAGTGGTCTGTAGCGCATCAAATGTGCCTGTAATAAGTTGTTTCATCTGCCTTAGCAAGCCCGTCAGAATTTAGCATTGTTGTTTTATTCAACACGATTGTGCTCCGTTGTTTTAGTCGCGCGCCGGAACAGTGAGAATATGAACAAGCCCTTCCATATCCTGTGCTGAAAATCAGAAAAAATCTGTATGCAGGGGGCGAATGCCTCACATACTGTTCTTTCTGTGGATAGTGACAAAAATGCTGCGGCAATTTAAGCAGATAATTGTAATTAACAATTTGAAATAAAATTGAGCAATGCTGGCTATACAAAAAATTCACAGCGTTTTCGTGTGCTGTGATGGTGACGCGATAAACGAAAATCGCTTAGTATGCACGGCATGAACTAAAGACAATGTTGTCCTGAATACTTGCTGGAGGAAAGCGATGGATTTTAAACCCCCCTTTACCGATGTTGATATCAACCTGTCACGTGGTGGTTTTTACAAAGGTTATAGTGTACCTATTGCTTTGCTGAGCAAACTGGGGATGGCGTTACTGGTGGTTTGGGCTGCGATGAGGCCTGAGCAGGCAAAAGAAATTCTGTCTTCGGTTAACGGTATGTTGCTGAATAATTTCAATGCTTTTTACATCATTGCTGTCGGTATTTTTATGGTGTTTTGCTTTGTTATTGCGATTATTCCAGCGAGTGGTAAACGTCTGTTAGGTAAACCCGGTGAGCGTCCGGAGTTTTCTACTTTTTCCTGGTTTGCGATGATGTTCGGTGCCGGACTGGGTGTGGGTCTGATGGTGTATGCGACTGCTGAGCCGATGGGATTGTGGGGTAGTAATCCGGAGATTGTGAAAGGTGCTGTAACTGCCAATACTGCTGAGGCGATAGAAAGTGCCTACCGCTATACTTTTTTGCATTATGGTTTTCATGCCTGGGCGATTTATGTGGTCACTGGTTTGAGTATGGCGTATTACGCATTTCGCCGGGATATGCCGTTGACTATTCGTTCTGCGTTGACTCCTATCCTGGGGCGTTGGGCAAATGGTTTTCTGGGGCATTTAGTTGATATTCTGGGTGTTGTTGCGACTGTATTGGGTATTGCGGTAACAATTGGTTTTGGTGTGAGTCAGCTGGTTGACGGCGTTTACAGCATTAGCGGTTTAGAGTGGTTAATGCAGCCCGGAGCAGAAGGTGGTCCTGCAAAACCGAGCACAGTGGGTTTGATCAGTGCACTGCTGGTCATTATGTTGTTATCGACAATTTCGGCTGTATCCGGTGTGGGTAAAGGCGTGAAATATTTGTCTAACCTTAATCTGGTGTTGTCTATTGTGTTGATTGGCGCCTTCCTGATTTTCGGCTCGGTTGGATTTGCGGCAAAAATTTATGGCACAGCGTTTCTTGATTACCTGAAAAACCTTCCGCAGCTGTCATTTGTGGCCTATCCGGTTGATACAGAAGTTGGTGGTTGGCAAAAGGGCTGGACAACGTTTTACTGGGCATGGTGGATCGCATTTGCGCCCTTTGTTGGTCTGTTCTTAGCGCGTATCTCCCGTGGCCGTACAATTCGTGAATTTGTATTGGGGGCGGTCATTGCTCCATCTCTGGTATGTTTCCTGTGGATGACCGCTTTAGGTGGCACAGCGATTGATCTGGAATTGAGTGGTGTTGCCGGTGGCAAAATCATTGAAGCATCAACAACGAACAAACTGTTTGCCACGATGGGCTTTATGTTTGAAGGTGAAGTGTTGTTTGGCCTGACAGTGATGTGTGTTGTGTTGATTATGACATTTCTGGTGACATCTGCGGATTCCGGTGTTCTGGTACTGAATACGATTATGGCGGGCGGTAGTATTGATACGTCCATTGGCCACCGCATTATCTGGGGTATCTTAATGACACTGGTTATTGGTACGTTGCTGGTTGCCGGTGGTGGTGGCCTTTCCGCACTGCAGAACGCAATGATTATAGGTGCATTGCCCTTTACCATGGTAATGGTGTTAATGTGTATTTCCTTAGCTAAGGCGCTGCTGCGGGACGATGTGCGCGACGGACACCTCAGCGAACGGCAGTTAGCTGAGCGCTTGGCACAACAGGAGTTGCGTAGCGAACCAGACTATAATTCGGGCACGATCCAATATCGTCCACTGACTCGTGACTGATACAACTCAGATAATATATAAAGGAAATTCTTATGGCAGATAGTGATCCAACGTTTTATGAACGGGCTGACGCTGTTATTCATCTGGCCAATAACCAGGTGACTAACGATATTCCGCCCGGCGCGGTGAGTGCATCCGCTATGTATGCAGTCGCACGCTATAATGCTTTTATCAGCGCAGCGGATTTTAGCAATGTTGCTGATTACAAGGCAGAGCGTGAAGAAATCATCCGGTATTTTGTTGAGGAATACCGCAAGATGTTGGAAGAACATATTGATGATCACACGGAAAACTTTAGCGAATACACACGGCCAAAGTACAACTGATTACTCCTGAAAGGGTCACGCCGCCTTTGGGCGGCGCAGACCTGTTTAACGCGATAGTTCAATACCCCGCCACTGCTGTTCACTACCATCACTGGTAAAATTGTGCTGACCATCAAAAACATCATTAAGAGCAATGCTTTCGCCCTGACAGGTGCTTGATTCATACATGCTGATGTGAATATGGGAATAACGACCGTTAAAGTTTGAAGCACCGTTTACTGTGCCAATTTCCTGCCCCATGGCTACTTTGTCTCCGGCTTGCAATCCGTCAAGCGTTATATGGCCAAGTAATAAAGAGTTTGCTTTATTGCTCGCGGTTTCATCCAGTCGCAGGCAAACCACATCGGAGCCAATACCAAGGGTTAAACCATCCCAAAGAATACTTGCTGCTACCGGTGCTACTACTTTATATCCTGCTGAAGCATTAGCTGTAGCGAAGTTACAGCCTGAGTTACCGGTAGCTGAAGTTGGATCAATACTCAGATCAAGCGAATTTACTTCATTGCCTGTATGGGTAATAGATGGGGTATTGTAACCTTGGCAAACAGTCCATTTTTCACCCTTGCGAAATGGAAGGACAAACGATTCAATTGCGTTGCCAGTGCCAGTGCCAGTGCCAGTGCCAGTGCCAGTGCCAGTGCCAGTGCCAGT
>JBMZDK010000323.1:0-4392 GCA_049614265.1 Thiolinea sp. | reverse complement strand
GTCATGATGTAATCGCCTTCACCGAAGTTCATCGTGCCACAATCCAGCGTGCAGATTTCCGGGAGGATTTGCTTAACATGGGCCAGACGCTCAGTGGCACCGCACATGTCAGTGCCCTCTTCAGAAGGTGGTAAAGGCTGTTCTGTGCTGCCTAAAGTGAGGTCACCGCCCATGCCCGCTGTCAGATTGATCACCATATCCACACCTGAGTCACGAATATGGTCAACCACTTCAGCATACAACGCAGGATCACGTGCCGGGGCACCGGTTTCAGGATCGCGCACATGAATATGTGCCACTGCAGCACCCGCTTGTGCGGCTTCGATACAGCTATCGGCAATCTGGCGTGGTGTTACCGGTACTTTATCTGAACGATCGGTGGTGGCACCGGCACCGGTCACGGCACAAGTAATGAAAACTTTACGGTTCGGGCTTAAACTCATGGGAATCCTCCTGCTGCAAAATTAGCTTGTCAGTATACGTTCAAAAGTTACCGGGGGTTTCAAAGCTCAGACCCTTTGTGTAGCAGGCTTTGAGTGCTGAGAACCTTTGACGCTGTCTAGTGGTTATGCTTGCTTCATCATGCCATTAAGAACATACTGCAGATTGACTTTTTTTGCAGTATTTTTGCCATATTACGTAAGCAACCGGCCACTACAGCATGGATATTTTCACCCCCTTACAAAGCAACATCAAAGTCACCCTGCTGGTTATTCCGGATTCCTCAATGATGTCACTGGCCTCAGTCTTAGATGTCATGCGCGCCGCTAATCGTTTGTCACAACAACCCCTGTTTAGCTGGCAAATTACCACCCTTGATGGCGAACCTGCTCAGCTCACCTGTGGGTTACCGGTTTATCCGGATAAGGTACTGAGCCAATCCTGTAAAGGTGATGTGTTAATTATTATTTGTGGTTTTAATCAGGACAAACATATCAGCCTGAAACAGCTGCGACAGCTGAAAACTGTGCTGCCTAATTTCAAAGCACTGGGCGGTATCGAAGCAGGTGGATGGATACTGGCTCGAATTGGGCGACTGAATGGCAAACAGGCAACCACGCACTGGGAAGATTTAGAAGACTTTGCGCAGCGCTTCCCGCAGGTCATTACCAAACCGGATCGTTATGTTATCGATGGTAATATCTTCACAACCGGCGGAGCTTCGCCCAGCTTCGATTTTATGCTGCACTGGATTCGCCAACGGTTTGGCTATCAGCTGGCACTGGATGTCGCCAGTGTATTTATTTATGACGGTACACATCAGGGAACAGACGCCCAGCATTATGTCTCGCTGGGCATGCTGGAAAATCATGAGCCACGGGTAGCTGCAGCAATCCGCTTAATGGAACAACACATAGAAACACCGATTAAACTGCCAGAGATTGCTATACAACTAGGTGTTTCAGTACGCACCCTGGAACATCTGTTTACTCAGGAACTCAAGGTCCCACCCGGACGTTATTATATGCACCTCAGATTACAGACAGCGCGACGCCTGGTGCTGGATACACGGCTTGCGATGCAGGAAATCGCATTGCGCACCGGCTTTGGTTCACTGGCAGCATTTTCACGACAATTTAAAGCACGCTATGAATTAAGTCCGGGAAAATTGCGCTCTCAGAAGCAAAACAACACCTGATTTTGCTGACCAATATGGCTCACCGTAATATCAATTAACTAATATTACGGCGCTCATTCCCAAAAATGATGCTGATGAGTGCTTATGAATTTTCAGGCTTCATATGCGGGAACAAGATGACATCACGAATCGAAGGCGCATCAGTAAACAACATCACCAACCGGTCAATACCAATCCCCTGCCCCGCTGTTGGCGGCATACCATACTCCAGCGCACGCACATAATCCGCATCATAATGCATGGCCTCATCATCACCGGCATCTTTCTCTGCAACCTGTTGCTGGAAGCGTTCAGCCTGATCTTCTGCATCATTCAGCTCGGAGAAGCCATTGGCAATCTCACGGCCACCGACAAAGAATTCAAAACGGTCAGTAATAAACGGATTGTCATCATTACGGCGTGCCAGCGGTGATACCTCAGCCGGGTATTCCGTAATGAATGTCGGCTGCATCAGACGATGCTCAACCGTCTTTTCAAAGATCTCAATCTGTACTTTACCAAGACCATAACCTGCTTTTAACGGAATTCCCATGCCTTCAGCAACCTTGCACGCTGATTCCAAATCATCAATCTGTTCAGCAGTCAAATCCGGGTTAAACTGCAGGATAGAATCGCGCACACTAATCCGCGCAAACGACTGGCTGAAATCAAAGGTTTCACCCTGATAGGTGATAGAATCTGAACCGACCACATCACTGGCAATCCCACGCAGCAATACTTCGGTTAAATCCATCAGGTCGTGATACGTTGCATACGCCTGATAAAATTCAATCATAGTGAATTCAGGATTATGGCGCGTCGATAAACCTTCATTTCGGAAATTACGGTTGATCTCAAACACCCGCTCAAATCCACCAACGACTAAACGCTTCAGATACAACTCGGGCGCAATACGCAGATACATATCAATATCCAGCGCATTGTGATGCGTTTCAAATGGACGTGCAGTTGCGCCCCCCGGAATCACCTGTAACATCGGGGTTTCAACTTCCAGGAATTCACGTTCAATAAAGAAGTTGCGAATATAGCTGACAATCTTAGAACGCAACGTAAACGTCTTGCGACTTTCCTGACTCATAATAAGGTCGAGGTACCGCTGGCGATAACGTTGTTCCTGATCAGACAGACCATGGAATTTCTCCGGCAACGGACGCAGGGATTTGGTCAGCAGTTGTAACACATCTGCTTTGACCGATAACTCGCCGGTTTGCGTTTTAAATAACACACCTTCAACCGCAATAATATCGCCAATATCCTGTTGTTTATAAGCATCAAATACTTCGTCACCAACACGGTTTTTTTGTACAAACAGCTGAATCTGGCCAGATACATCCGACAAGGTGGCAAAACTTGCCTTCCCCATCATCCGTCTCAACATTACCCGACCGGCGACAGAAACCTTAACCTCATTCTCTTCAAACCAGGGTTTGTCATATTCACCGTATTTCGCATGCAAATCCTCAGCTTTGTCTTCACGCTTTACCTCATTCGGAAACGCTATACCCTGCTCACGCAAAGCAGCCAGCTTCTCACGACGCTGGACAACTAACTGATTTTCATCCTGCTGAAGATTTTCCTGATCACTCATGATTTTCTAAAGTCCACTCTTTAAACTAGCCTCAATAAACTGATCCAGACTGCCATCCAACACAGCCTGTGTATTCCCGGTCTCAACGCCGGTACGCAAATCCTTGATCCGCGAAGCATCCAACACATAAGAACGAATCTGACTACCCCAGCCAATATCCGACTTACTGTCTTCTAAGGCCTGTTTCTCAGCATTGCGTTTCTGCATCTCCAGCTCATACAATTTCGCCTTCAATTGCTTCATCGCAGTATCTTTATTCTGGTGTTGTGAACGCCCGTTCTGACACTGCACGACAGTATTAGTCGGTAAATGCGTAATCCGTACCGCAGACTCCGTTTTATTAACGTGTTGCCCACCCGCTCCTGATGCACGATAGACATCAATACGCAGATCCGCCGGATTAATATCAATTTCCACGCTATCATCAACTTCCGGTGCAACGAATACGCCGGAGAACGAAGTATGGCGACGATTACCTGAATCAAACGGTGATTTACGTACTAAACGATGCACACCGGTTTCTGTGCGCAGCCAGCCGTATGCATACTCGCCCTGAAAACTCACGGTCGCACTCTTAATACCAGCCACATCACCCGGTGAAGCCTCAATCAGATCAACTTTAAAACCTTTCGCCTCACCCCAGCGCAGATACATGCGCAACAACATTTCCGCCCAATCCTGTGCTTCGGTACCACCCGAACCGGACTGAATATCAAGGAAGGCATTATTCATATCCAGTTCGCCGGAAAACATGCGCTGGAATTCCAGCTTAGCGACATCCTGTTCTAAATCATCCAGCTCAGCGATCACATCATTGATGCTATCCTCATCACCCTCAGCTTCGGACATCTCCAGCAACTCATGTGAGTCGCTTAAACCATCAGTCAGCTTATCAATACCAACCACCACGGTTTCCAGCATCGAACGCTCTTTGCCAAGCTGTTGGGCACGGTCAGGATCATTCCAGATATTAGGGTCTTCGAGTTCGCGGCTTACTTCTTCAAAGCGCTCTGATTTATTATCGTAGTCAAAGATACCCCCTAAGCGCTTCCACACGCGCCTGTAGGTCTTTGATACGGCTATAAACTGGGTTAAGTTCCATGATTTCGGGTCTTTGCATAAAACGAAAGCGGGGATGATACCAACCCCGCCTTTCGATTCATAG
>JBMZDK010000322.1:0-4398 GCA_049614265.1 Thiolinea sp. | reverse complement strand
CCTGAGAAGCCATACAGGATGATTTGTTTAAACAGGTAGCCGGATACGCGGCGTACATCCTGCAAGACTGCTAACAGCATTTGATCGGCACGACACTGTCTTGTCCGGGCTTGTTGATAACGTTTACAGCGCCCCTCATCGAATAACGGCGCAATCAACATTCTGCCGGTTTGACTGGCTAGTCCTGAAAAAGCGTCTAGGTGTTGCTGAACATTGCGGGAAATGCCATGGATCAATACCAGGGGTAGCAGGCTCATCGAACAGTTTTCAGGCACAAATAACAGGTAAGGTACTCCCTCTGGCGGCGCTGGTTGCAAAGGGTGTTCCCCCGGTGCCGATTGATTGACGGAACAGGCCGGAGGCAGTGCTACCAGGGGGCTAACCGTTTGTTGTTCAACCATCATTCCGACTAACACGCAGTGGTTACCGCTTGTTCAGGGTAGGCCTCTGCGTATGCCGCCAGCGGCAACATATCAAAGATCAGATGAATACGATGGTCATCGCCATCATTACGCGCATCATGTATCTGTTGATTATCAAACCACCAGAGTTCCCCTTCCTGCATGCGGATGGTTTCATCACCACAACGCATATAACTGCCAGCCGGGCTTTGCAGAATCAGATGATAGCGATCATGCAGGCGGTAATAGTCGCCCCGATCGATATGTGGATAGACCTGATGCCCCGGTTTCAGCCGCACAATCTTAGCGCGTCCGGGTTCGCTGTGATGTTGGGTAGCAAAGGTTTCCAGGAAAGCACGAGCGTACAAAAATTGTTTGGAGCTGGTGGTGTAACGACTTTCGTGGACATCCCGGCGTTTACGGCCATTGATGCATGACTTACGCAGTCCGCGCAGAGGAATCGTTTCTGCTTCGCGCTGTACGGCGATTTTTTGCTGGCGTCCGGTATTTAGATTCCAGGCGTTAGGCACAGCTGCTATTTCATCCAGAAAAGGCTGTATATTTCGGGCAGTTTCTATTTTGCGGAAATGTTTCATAGTGCTTTATTAAAAATAGTGTGGGGTACTAAAGGTTCGTGTTCGTTAGCGGGGACTAGCTGTAAATCAGGCGAGAATAAATTCATTAAGGAGCTGTGGGGTACCAAAATAGTTTCTGGTGCTCCCTGACTAACCAGCTGCCCCTGTTCAAAGTGCAAAACAAGATCCGCCTGCCTGATAATAGGCAGGCTGTGTGAAATCATAATCACCGTGCCGGGGAAATGCAGAATCACCTCATCTAGCAAACGCCGGGCATTGGCATCAAGATTGGCTTCCGCTTCATCAAGTAATAATACACAGGGCTTGACTAATAACGCTCTGGCCAGCGCAATGCGGGCGCGTTCGCCGGTAGACAGGCCTTCACCGTTTTCAGAGACCCGTGTCATAATGCCCTGGTCTAAACGGGCAATCAGAGGAGCCAGCCCACAGCTGTTAATGACCTGTTCTATGTCCTGTTCAGTAATATTTTGCGCGCCATAGGTCAGGTTGTAACGAATGGAGGCACGTAACAAAGGTAACTCCGGGGAAACCATGGCGAAGGTCTGACGCACCTTACTCCAGCGACAGTGGCTAATGTCCTGACCATCCAGCAGAATACGCCCGGCGGAGGGTTCCAGTAAATTGGCAATCAGGCGTAGGAGTGTGCTTTTACCCGCACCGTTCGAGCCGGTAACCACCACTTTCTGCCCGGCTGGAATGGTAATATTCAGCGACTTAATGACGCCTTCCCAACTCAGATTTTCCAATACCAGTTGTCCGGTACCTGCCTTCAGCAAAAGCCGTCGCTGTTTCCTGTCACTCGGGCGGCCAATCGGCTCTAAATCTAACAGCTGTTGTTGTTTCTGCCGGGCGATCAGCGCACCGTTCCAGTATTCATAGACCCGCCCCAGTTCCTGCAAGCGCGGGGCCAACAGACCCGCTACCACCATCGCAGCAACCACCGTGCCGGGGGTTGTATGACCCAGATTAACCAATGTGGCACCGGCGAATAATGCACACAAACCAGCCAGACTAGCACCGGCTTCTGAGATTACCCGTAACAGGCTGATGGTGCGGGCGCGTGCCACCGAAGTGTGGCGGACATTGCGGCTGAGTTTTTTGAAGCGTTTCCGCTCCCGCTGTTCCTGACCAAATGTCTCTATCACACCGATTTTAGACAAGCGATCATTTAAAGGTGTTGCCAGCCGACCCCGTTGCCGCCGCAGTTCACGGGTAGCCTGACGCAGGTGTGGCCCGATAATTATCGCCAAACCTGCTGTCACCAAGGCCGCCACCAGCACACTAATGCCAATCAGAGGTTCAATGAATATCAGCCCCGGAATGGTGAGCGCGATACAAACGCCGCTGACCAACAGTCGCGCTAAGCCTTGACCAACCCACTGCCGTAATGCACTCAGGTCGCCGACAAAGCGCAACATAACGGAGCCTTTACCCATCTGTTTAGCGCCATCAGCGCCGATATTGATGACATGCCGGAATAACCGTAAGCGCACCGCATGCACATAACTCTGGCCCAGCTGCTCGGCATCAACATGCCCACGCCAGCGTAATCCGGCATTGGCGAATACGATAGCTAACAGACCCGCTGCCATGAATAGCATGGCCTGATGATCCACGGCTCCTGTCGGATGAATCAGCGTGTCAAAACTGTGTTGCACCAGCAAAGCCATACCGACGGCAAGCACCGCCTGTGTGATGCCATTGGCTAACAAATAAGAGAACCACCAGCGCCGTTTACCGCTAATGACCTTAGGCAGGGTGGGAGCACTATAAGTACTCACACAAGGCTCCGGCAGCAATGTCCTGTAATGTCATCACCCGCGTCTGTAGCATCGCCTGCGTTTCTTTGACCGCCAGCGGGCTGGAGGTGAGCGTACCGGCTACCACAAACGGTGACATACCCAGACCTTTCAGCCATTGTTCCCCGGCGATGGCTCCCGCTGTATCACTGGCCGTTAGCATGATCTTATGGGTCAGTTTTTTAAAGCACTCAGATTTTGCTAAACGGGCGGTTTCTTCAAAGAAGATGCCATCCGCTACTTCTAACACAATAATGTCGGCCCCGGCATGCGTTAGTGATGTCACCAGCTGTTCAGCAATTTTTTCAATACTGGTTTCCGGTAGCTGGAATGTAGAGGCATACCCAAAATCGGTAAAATCCATCACACAATGCGCTCTGGCATCCGTGAATTGCCAGATATCACCGCCTGATCCGGTACCGGTGATTTTACCGGCACCGACTTTATGCCCGGCCTGGGCCAGACTGCGCACTAAGGTGGCGGCGGTGGTGGTTTTGCCGCTATTCATTGAAGTGCCTAACACGCCAATCGTTAACGGCTGAATTTTGCTTGAGCGGATCGGAGAATGCGCTACATCCTTGAGATTCAGCGGAATACCCTGCTCAGTCGCAACGAGGCCCAGTGGAGTGATATCTGTCGCCCGGCGTATCTTGCCGTGACGATTAATACAGGCAGCAGCAATGCCACCGGCTGCCACCATTTGGCAGGGACTCAGATCGTTAGGAACAATCGCCTCAAACTGGTCGGTGGCATAGCGTGGTGCGTAACACAATAAGACCTCATCACCCACATGTAGAAAGCGCCGCCGTCCATGTGGATCTTCAAGGCGTTTATGTTGGCCGAGACGCTCAATTCGGGCCAGTACCAAATCCCCTGCTTTTGGAGCGGCTTGTTCAAGCAGCTTTAAACGTTTTTGCTGTAGGTTAAAACGCTGGGTGATATAGGAACGTTTGGCACTGGCCAGCCTATCGTTCGCTAAGGCTATCCCGGCATGAACAACCTGAAGATGTGGTTCGGAACAGGTATCAGACATCGCATTTTTTTCTAGGCTAGCGGCTTCTAGTAATGACATAAGTAGAGTGCTCTTTTGTTCGCTATTGTTTTGTTGTTAGCTCAAAGATTATCAGTATCATTCTGATACGATGCGTTTGCCGGTAATCATGGTGCGGATGAGCGGAATACGGGTGATGCGTCCCATAATGATAATGGCGGCGACATGGACAACGACCAGAATCATGGTGACTTCAGCACTGGTATGGTGAATCCATTCCATTAGCTCCGAACCCCAGAACATATCCCAGGTCAACATCCAGCCACTCGTGGCCACTGTCGCCAGCATGATCATTAAAGCAATGACCATGGCACCGCCCAGCGGGTTATGGCCTTCTGTCTGATCCAGCCGGTTATGGCGCAAATCGCTGAGGTGTTTGATGATGCGCTGCGGGGTAGGGAAAAAGCTGGTAAATCTGGCATTATGCGGCCCGACAAACCCCCAGATAATGCGCAGCATCAGCATCACACCCAGAAAGTAACCCACCCATTCATGCGGTGGATCACCTTCCTCCAGTACCCAGAAATCCAGCAGGAAGGCAATGGCTACCG
>JBMZDK010000321.1:0-4405 GCA_049614265.1 Thiolinea sp. | reverse complement strand
CTGACTTTAGCGCCGGGTGATCATGCCACTTTCAGTAAAAAACATGCTATCAAACCCATTACCACCAGAAAATACTACCCGGGTGAGCAGGGGCTGTCGCTCAGAATTAACGGCAGAGATTACGCTTATGCCAGCTTTGAGCTGGTGATGGAATAGTCTTCAGATAATAACTTGGGGAGGTTTATATGGCTTATCGAGGCAATGAAGTTCTGTCCATTGGCCTGATCTCAGAACGCACCGGTGTCACCGTGTCAGCTTTACGGTTTTACGAAGAAAAAGGCCTGTTACAACCACAGCGTAATCAAAGCGGACACCGGCGTTACCGACGTGCAGATATTCGCCGGGTTTCCTTTGTAAGGGTGGCACAAAAACTGGGGTTCACTCTGCCTGAAATCCAACAACAGCTGGATACATTACCAAACTCACGTACCCCGACAAAAGCAGACTGGGCAAAACTGGCCAGGCAGTTTCGGGTTGAAATTGACGCCCGGATTAGTGCACTGGAACAGTTGCGCGATACATTGGATGGCTGTATTGGCTGCGGTTGCCTGTCACTGCAGAAATGCGAGTTGTACAACCGCAATGATGAAGCTGCCGCGCTGGGCAGCGGGCCACGCTATTTACTGGGTGACGAAGCAAAAACCTGATGCCGGATCTATATATTGCCAACGCCAACATCACTCGTTAACTTCAGCCAGCAAGCATAAAACGCGATCCCCGATGTCAGCACCACATAACAGGCTCCCCAGAACATCAGTGTTTCCATTGATACTCCGGCATCAATCAGCCAGCCCAGTGCAACCGGCGACAATGCACTCATAAACACCATCGCGGATGTTGATACCGACTTAATGGCTCCAAGATGGCGATTGCCATACATATCAGAGAAAAACGGCGCGGTGACAATCGAGCACAAAGCCACCGTAATCCCCAGTCCGACCATAAAAATCACCGCCACCACCAGGCTGGAAGACAAAGACATCACAAACAAACCCACACCCAGAGGTAATGTAACCCAAGGTACCAGCCGGATTGCACCATAATGATCAACCAATACTCCGGCAAAGAACTTCACCCCTACTGATACTGCGGCATACAGTAAATACAAACTGCCCCATAAAGCCAGCGACCAGCCTTTAACCTCTACCAGATGCACCTGATGAAACATAAAGCCGGTAAACAACAGCGGCTGCGCCATTAAGCCGGGTAAAAACAGATAGAACATCGGATCACGCAATACCTCCGCCCGTGTCCATTGCCTGCGCCGGTATTTTTTAGGTTTGCTGGCTATTGCATCATTCTCGTCTTCTTCCAGTGAGGCCAGATAATCCTGATGACGCTTATCATGCCCACGCAACAACCAACGAATACTCAGCGGAACACAAACCAGCAAAGCAGCAGCCCAGAACACCCAGGATTCCCGCCAACTCAACCAGAGAAAAAACGCAATAACAACCGACGGTAAAATGGCCTCCGCCACTGAATATCCCATGACATTCAGTGCATTCGCTTTACCTTTGTTTTCATCCAGATAGCGCACCATCGCTGCTGTGCCTATCATATACATCAGCCCCTGACCAAACTGGCGCAATAGCAGGATACCGATAAACAGCATTATCACATTCTGACTGACTGACATTGCCAGGCAGCCAATCGCAAGCCCCACCACGATAGCATAAGAAAACTTACGCAGATCAATGCGATCAATCAGCGCTCCGCTCCACAATAAAACAGCCGCGCTGCACAAAGTACCTAACGAATAAATTGCCCCGAAATCACCGTGTGAAAGCCCTAAATCCGCGCGGATTTCACCGCTAAACAGCGCAATAAAGTAAGTCTGGCCGGGGCTGGAAGCAAACGCCATAATGAAACCGAACAGCAACAAACGCCATTCGGTTTTAATCAGTGGAATAAACGATTTCATGGCGGGCGAGTATGGCAGTTAGCCAACCATTTCGCATCTGGAAATTACCCTTTTGTTCATGGGGTAGCGTTGCAAAAAATTCACATAATAATTAAATTGGTATAGTATTGGTTGATATTGGTACAAAATATTTTGCTCGTTCTCTTCCCAAAACCTGCAAAAAACATTACAGTAGCTACGCCGTATATTCCAAATATGAGAGTATCAATCAGGCAACAAGACAAACCACCGGGCTGGCACATCGCTAAGCAGTGATGAGCCACCCCAAACCCACAATGGCAGGAAAACACATGACTCGCTATTCCGCGTGGACTGTATTTAAAAATGGCCTCACCGGCCAGAAAGGCTGGGGACGTGCCTGGCGCGATCCGGAACCCAAGAAGGCATACGATATCGTTATCGTCGGCGCCGGTTTACATGGTCTTGCGACCGCGTACTATCTGGCAAAAAATCATGGTCTGAAAAATATTGCCGTGGTGGAAAAAGGCTGGCTCGGTGGTGGCAACGCGGGGCGGAATACCACCATTGTACGCTCTAACTATATGATGCCCGGTAACCGGCAGTTTTATGAGCACTCACTCAAACTGTGGGAAGAGCTCAGCCATGAACTGAACTACAACGTCATGTTCAGTCAGCGCGCCCACATCAGCCTGTTCCATAGCCCCGGCGCACGTGACGCTGCAGCCAGACGTTACAACAGCATGCGTCTCACTGACACACCGGCTGAGCTATGGGGTCTGGATCAACTGAAGAAAGAAGTCCCGCACCTCAACTATAACAGCGCCCGTTTCCCGATTGTTGGCGCGGCAGTACAGAAACGTGCCGGAACGGCCCGCCATGACGCAGTAGCCTGGGGTTATGCCAGAGCAGCCGATCAGCTGGGTGTCGATATTATCCAGAACTGTGAAGTTACCGGTGTCAGCCGTGACGGCAGTCAGGTCACTTCCATCGAAACCAGTCGTGGTACGATTCAGGCCAAAAAAGTCGGTTTTGCCGTCGCAGGTAATACCTCCCGCCTCTGGCAAATGGCTGGCCTTGGCCGTTTACCGATCGAGTCACACAAATTACAGGCGTTCGTCTCTGAACCACTGAAACCACTGCTGGATCAGGTTGTGGTATTTGGTGTTGGCGGCGCGCACTTCTATATCTCACAGTCAGACAAAGGTGGCATGGTCTTCGGTGGCGATCTGGATTGGTATAAATCCTATGCTCAGCGTGGCAACCTGCCAATTGTACAGGACACCGCAGAAGCGGCGACATCCATCCTGCCTTGTCTTGGCCGTGTACGTTTACTGCGGCACTGGTCAGGCGTCATGGACATGTCGATGGATGGCTCACCATTTATTTGTAAAACCCCGCTCGACAACCTCTACCTCAACGCAGGCTGGAACTACGGTGGCTTTAAGGCCAGTCCGGCTTCCGGCTGGTATTTTGCCGACCTGATTGCCAATGATCGCCCGCATGAAGTCATCCGCAATATGGATGTCAAACGCTTTGAACGTGGTGTCATGATCGACGAACGTGGCGCAGGCCCCGATCCGAAACTGCACGGGTAAGGAGATAAGACAATGATCAGAATTAATTGCCCGTACTGTGGCACACGCGATCACAGCGAATTCAGTTATGGCGGCGATGCGTCGATTGAATACCCTGCTCTGGATGCCTCTAAAGAAGAATGGCACGATGCCGTATTTATGCGTGAGAATATTCGCGGGATGCAGAGTGAAACCTGGCATCATGCCAGCGGTTGTCGCATGTGGCTGGTGGTCGAGCGCGATACCATGACGCATGAGATTAAATCGGTACGCCCGGCACACCCCGGAATCGCTGATGCACTGGAGGGTGAAGCATGAGTGCAAAACGTCTGGATCAGGGCGGACGCATCGACCGCTCCAAGCCGCTGAATTTCACCTGGGATGGCATGGCGATGCAGGGTTATCAGGGCGATACCCTGGCTTCTGCCCTGCTCGCAAATAATGAACAGATTCTCGCCCGGAGTTTTAAATACCACCGACCACGCGGCATTATGTCAGCGGGCGTGGAAGAATCTGGTGCTTTGGTCACTATCGGTAGTGGTAATCGCCAGGATCCGAATGTCAAAGCCACCATGCAGGAGCTTTACAGCGACCTGGAAGCTTTTGGGCAAAACGCCTGGCCCAATGTGCGCAAGGATGTTGGCGCAATAAACGGCCTGTTCGGGCGCTTTTTCTCTGCCGGTTTTTACTACAAAACCTTTATGGGCCTGCCTCCTTTTGAATGGGGTAAAGGCACCGGCCTGTGGATGCAGTATGAAAAAATCATCCGTAAAGCCGCCGGTATGGGTACTGCTTCACGCGAGCCTGACCCTGACGTTTATGATCACGCACACGCCTTTTGTGATGTTCTGGTTGTCGGTGGTGGTGCAGCTGGTATGGCTGCTGCTGCCACTGCTGCGCAGGCGGGTTTGGATGTCATTTTGGTTGAACAGGATCATGAGCTGGG
>JBMZDK010000320.1:0-4533 GCA_049614265.1 Thiolinea sp. | reverse complement strand
CGCTGCCCAGGCGTTACCTGGCGTCCTACCCTATGGAGCCCGGACTTTCCTCCCCTTCAACAGCACAAAATACCATTGAAGCAGCGATTGCCCGATCGGCTGAGTGCTTTATAACAGAAAACCAGCAACATCGCCTAACAAAAACACCCGAACGGCTCCCCAGCCCTTACAAACCCTTCTGCAACAGACCAAACCACGCTGAAATAAAATTTGCATGCCCGTAAAAGTCCTTATCGTTAATTAAAATATCAGGACGCACTAAAAATACAGACAAATCCCGGTCCCAGTAGTACTTCATCGGCGAATCCCCCATCCCGGGAAAGCTAACCGGGATATTTAAAGAATTCACAGAATTGAGACCATAATGATGCAGCTTCGATTTCAGATCGCGTAGGCGCAACACATCCTTAAAACGCCCAAATACGCTCAAACCATCCTGCGTTGCGGGCAGAAGGTAATCAAAGTAACGCCATTGATCCGTTGCATACACCGCATCAGGCACCCGTAAGCCTGGTGCAAACAATATACCTATATCACCTTCTTTTGCCTGTTGCTCAACCTGCTCGACATGAAAGATACTCGCATCTGTCAACCCCTGCTCCAGACCATCTACCTGATGCAAAAAAACCGTCAAATCTAACTGCATCTCGACAGAATCTGCCGCAGCCACTGCATGCACCAACTCAATAAGACTTGTTGCAGTCTCAGCCACTTCCAAAATAGGCTTTTCAGTAACCACATAGTGCATACCGACAAAGAGTTTACGTTTAAAACCCTTACCGGCTTTAAGACGAAGAATGCGTAAGCCATCGCCCCGCTCCAATTGCTCCACACTTCCCACAACGGACAAACGGGCGCGCAAATAATCTGCCGTCACAGTGAAACGGGCTTTCTTATCGGCTTGCTCAGACTGAATCGCCATGACTTCACGCAGGCGGCTCTCTAACATCTTACGATCAACACGCAAGGAAGGCTCAGCGCTATCCGCAAAGGAAAAAACCGGTTGAGTTAATGCGAACCATAAAATCAACGCCATCAGCAACAATGCCAACAAAATATCAGCAGCACGACTTAACACCCACTCAACCATTATTTCAAACTCTTCTTATTTGAAAGACAAGTCTGCTTTACACGGTGCAGACCCAACCGGACACGCGCAGTCATATTACTATTCAGCAACAGTCATTGCCACCCGGGTAAAATTTAAGTATATACTCGCGCAATGGATCAAAGTCTCTCAATAACACTTGTCCTTGAGGGTGGTTTGGCACAAGCCAGCCTCAGCGTACAAGACAATTACAAAAGTCCGGCTCAGGTTTTCATCGTTCCGCTTGAGCTCATTGATTTTGACGCACTCGTCAATAGCACACAGCATACCGGTGATTACTGGATTGTCACTGCCTCACCAGACAACCCGGGCTTTCAGGTTGAGACAGCTGTTTTTGCCCGTCACCATAACGATAAAATCATCTGGGATTTAGTGTTTGAACACTACGAACCCTTCCTGAATATTGAGCTTAGCCCAGATGCTGATGATTTTGATGAAAACCTGATTTCCTTTACTTTTGATCCATTCCAATATGTTAGCGCCTTGTATCAAGCCTGCCAGCTCAGCCAAAGCATACTGCCTACAACCTATAAAGCAGCAGATAACACCGGAGAAACAGATAATCCGGTAGCACAATTAGCACAACATATCCCCAAGCTTAACATTCTGTGGCAAAAACATGGCATTGCACAAAATCTGCTGAAAAACGGGCAACCCGTACACCAAAGCGATTTTTTTGCAGAACGTGCGGAAACAGAGTGGTTACAGGATATTATTGCCACCCTGGATGATGTTCATAATGAAAATGTCATGGAAAACCTGGATGCTTATCTGGAGTCTTTACCGGAAGATGTACTGAATCGTATCGAAACCCATGGTGACCAACTGCAAAATGCATTGCTGGAACGCTGGGAGATGCTGGTCAACTCATTAACGCAGGAAGAAGCTGTAGCGCTAGAGAAAGAAGAGACCGCCGAAAAATATCCTAACAGCCTTAAACTACGCCTGATGCGAGAGTTTCTGGAAGGCAACCCCTCAATTCTCCTTGGCGACCTGCGAGGAGAAACAACAGATGAAGGTGAAAAAGTCATAGACTTACAAAACTGGAAACAGCGCTCCGGCAAACGCAAAACATAAACCGAAAAACCCTGCCAACTAATGACCACCCCTTTCTTTCAAAACCGCTGCGTACAGGATTTGGCCTGGGTCATTCATAGCCCACCATTGATTAGCGGGGAAATTGCAGGCACTCACTGGTGGGGAAACGAATTTTTCCAGCGCGAATACGCCGACTGTCAGCCCATGTTGTGCCAGTTGGACACAGATCCAACGCCGCTACAAATGGCGATTAACAGCGCCAAATCACATCGTCTCGGCCACTATTTTGAAGCCCTCGTCGCTTACTGGTTTAACATTAGCCCTAATTACGAATTATTGCTCAGCAACCACCAGCTACGCACATCGGAAAAAACACTGGGTGAGCTTGACTTCCTGTTGCAGGAAAAAGCGAGTCGCAAGGTAATTCACCTGGAAGTATCCGTTAAATTTTATCTGGGATTCGGTGATTTAAACGACATGTCGAATTGGCATGGCCCGGGCCTGAAAGACAGGTTGGACAGAAAATTCCAGCACTTATTGACCCATCAAACTCAATTAGCACACAAATACCCGGAGCTCATGCCTCACAAGGTCGATGAAGCAGCCTGCCTGATGAAAGGAAGGCTTTTTTATCCGATTGATGCTGAACCAGCCAACTTCACAGACCAAAACCATCTTCACGGCCACTGGTACCAAATACCATTGCATACCCCACTAACAGAACACCCTTCTCTGTATTTAGGCAAACAAAACTGGTTAGCAGAAACCAGACCTGATGACTCAGAAGAGCATTCACCCTTACCCGCTCATGCCGGAGAAGCCATGCTATACGCACATCACAATAACGTTAACGAAACAGGGCGTTTTTTCTTATTACCACAGGGGTTCTGGGATCAGGTTCAGACAAATAACAAAAATGAGAACACATGAAGCGGATCACTTCACGAAGATCCGCTCCAACTGTGGCGCAAGTTCAACCAGGAAATGCCGATGCAAAGCCATCCAAATCATTAACGGGGCAACCATAGGCACCACCAGTGTTCCCAGCTGATAAAACATAGCAATCGCATCTATACCCAAAGGCGATATCCCCTGCTGTTGCTGAAAAGCAAAACCAACGTCAAACGTTAGGGTCTTCAACACGCTAAATACCATACTAAATACTTCAGTAGGAATAATCAGTACAGCTCCCAATATCAGCTTTAACCACTTATCTTTACCGGGTGTCGCCAAAGTAAGGGCACACAACAGAGGCAGGCTATAGCAATAAATCAGCGGATTCAGGTGAAAACCTAACAGATCATCACCCTGCGGCGGCGATACAACTTTTCCACTGGCATCATGACCAAAGTTTGACGCCACGACCAACGTACTACCATCGAGCTTCAGCCACATCAGCGCATCAGGCACGACCAAATCAAGAACAATGCCACTTATTAGTGTGACTGGCGCAAGATGCAAAGCGGCCCCTATATACCAGACAAAGAATGACAGTGGAAAAAACAATAAAACACCAAGCATAAAGCGATGCAAAGGACGCTTCGTCACGCCGTTACCCCTGACATTTCTGATGCCGGGACATCCGCTTTGCTATCCGGCCCGGAAGAGTTATCAACCGGCAGATACCGAATCCAAACCAGAAACACCACCAATGCATCCAGCATAATCAGTGCCTGCCAGATATACAGATGCGCCCAGTCAAACAACTCTTTGCTTAATTGCCCAAGATAAAACAGGCTAATAATCCGCACCAGATTCATACCCTGGATTGCAACAAAACCCCAGAACAAACCTTTTAGCTTATATAGTATAGGAGCCGGAAATGCCAGAATGGCCGCCAATAGAACAATCATGGCCTCCACACCATTACAGCCTGGCTCAATAGACACAGCAAACCCATTGCTTTTACTACTAATGACCTTGCCTGCCGTTAGAACATTGCCATCAAAAAACGACATTAACCAGCCACTAATATCAGCCAGAATACTTGTCCATGGCAAAATCACAGCCTGTTGCACAGGTTGCAAAATTTCGACACCAAACAGCACGCCTTGCGCAATAAGAAACAGCAAAAGAAAACGAAACATAATTTATTGTTATAACTTTTTAGATCAGCAAAATCGTATCAGGCAGCACAAGCTCCGGCTTGTTGATTTGCTAAAGTATCCAGCCAATCCAGTACTTCGCCCGCCGTTTTAATACGTCCTTCCGGCGATTTTGCCAGCAAAGCGCTTAACAAAGGCTGATAAATGCGGAACAACTGAGGTAATTCCGGAGCTGGAGAAAATACATGTTTCTGCAGCACTTCACTCAAATTACTACCAAGAAAAGGTTTATCTCCGGCTAACAACTCATAAAACAACACACCCAGCGCATAGAGATCAGAC
>JBMZDK010000319.1:0-4561 GCA_049614265.1 Thiolinea sp. | reverse complement strand
GTGGTTTGATTAGCGATTCAGAATACAATGATTAACAAGCGCCATTGACACTAAGCAGTACGACAGGTTTTCAAATACGCAAAACCTGTTAAACCATTCATCAAAAATCGTCGGGAAATGCATATAGCGGAAAAAATCTGATTGAGGATTACGCGCCATTACAGCATATTAGGAGCCTGTTACAACGACGTTTATAAACACTCCGATGAAAATATAATCCCAAGGATGAATTGTGTCTAAGTTAATTGTTGAAGGTGGGTACGCGCTGTCCGGCGAAATTAAGGTATCCGGTAATAAAAATGCTTTGTTACCAATGATTTGTGGATCATTGCTGACAGACGAAGAAGTACAGCTATCGAACGTCCCGCCTATTTCAGACTCGATCAAATTAGTTGATTGTGTGACCGCTGTCGGCACACAGGTAACGCAGGATAAAACTGCTCATACCATTGCACTATCGCATAAAAACACCCGCTGGAACGCTGACGAAATCCAGCTACCTACCGGTATTCGTTCCGCTGTCCTGCTCATGGCTCCCCTGCTCCACCGCACCGGTATTTTTCACCTCGCTCATAACAGCAAAGGCTGTGCTTTGGGTATCCGTGAATTAGATCCGCACTTAAAGGTGGTTGAGTCTTTTGGTTGTGATGTGGTCTATGATGGCAGTCATTGCCTGGTAAAAACACCCGATGCATTACACTCCTGTAATATCTGGCTGGATTATCAGTCGGTTACCGCCACTGAGACCTTCCTGTTAATGGCGGTATTGGCTCCGGGCACCTCAAAGCTGACTAATGCGGCCTCTGAGCCACATGTAAAATACTTCTGCGATTACCTCGTCAGCATGGGTGCGAAAATCAATGGTATCGGTACATCCATCCTGACCGTTGAAGGGGTGAGCAGCCTGAGCGGAACGGTATTCAGAGTGCCGGATGATCATCACGAGGCTGCAACATTTGCCGCGATTGGCGCTTCAACCGGCGGTGAGTTGAGCATTAGCACTGATATCGTTGAAGACATGACGCTGATTATTCGTCAGTTCCAGAAAATCGGACTCAATATCCAAATTGAAGGCAATCGTTTGATCACCGGAAAGAGCAGCTTTGAAGTCGAAAAAAGCTTAACACCGGAAACGATTGCCAAGGTTGAAGCCGCCCCCTGGCCTTATTTTCCGGCGGATATTCTGCCACAAATTATTGGAGCTTCAATTCAGGCGAAAGGCGAAGTGCTGTATTGGAACAAAGTCTACGAAGGCGCATTATTCTGGTCATCTGAGCTATTAAAGTTCGGAGTACGCTCACACTTATCTGATCCCCATCGCCTGATCCTGACCGGCAGCAGCCAGCTACGCCCGGCAGTCGTCGAAGCACCTTATATCATCCGTGTGGTGCTGGGACTGGTAATCGCTGCCCTGCAGATTGAAGGCACATCAGAAATCCGTAATGCTGACCCGATTGCACGGGCACACCCGGATTTCATTGAAAAACTGCAGTCGATTGGTGCCAAGATTCACTGGGTTGATGATTAAACAGTGTGGCAGCAGTTTTCAAAGGCATGAAGCCTGTTAGCTAACGAAACACAGGCTTTAAAATTGTTGAAAACAGTAGCTGAAAACTTTTGCGCAAGTCCTTTACTGAATATCTGGCTGGCCGGTTTATAACATTCCGGTCAGTCTGCAAAACTGACCGGTTACACTGTGTTTTCGGAAATCTCCAACTCGCCTTAGTGAGCTGCAGTCACCTTAGCCACGCTAAAAAATGGTTTCCCTTCACAATTCACCTGCACCGAACTGCCTTCTGAACCGGGGAAATCCGGCAGCTTCAAGCTGACAGTATTAGCTTTTAAGACCTGGGGTACAATGCCGTCAGGCGCCGTAACCATCAAATCCAATACCACCTGCTCCGGAAAGCTTTCCATAACCCGATTCAGTTTCAAAGCAAACTGATAACCCGGCGTTGGTGTGGTGGCAATAAAATTAACCAATAGTGGAGGCCTTTCTCCCGAATCCACACCGGGCATGGCATTAATCCACATATTGATATCCCGTGGCTGCGAAGCCGGACAACGTTTAGCAGCCGAATCACCACCGGTTTTTTTTACCGGCATACTGTTACCACAGCTACTGGCCATCGCAACCACTGCAGCAAATAAAAGTGTTTTTTTCATCATGACAAAACCCCGCAAGTATTGTTAACAAATCGGTGCGCAACAGTTCTAAGGAATATTATGTTTGGTTTCATTAACCCATAAATACCGGGCATCCGGGAACTGTTGCCACACTGATTAAAGACACTTGCCGTTGTCATAAATTCCGCTTGGGCAGAATATTGACCACTTCTCAGGCTACTGCTGTAGCCAGGGTACAAACATCACCGCTTCACCACGAACCACTGCCTTACCTTCGGCATTCGTTACCGTCGTCTTCAATGTGACCATCGGTTTACGCTCACTAATTGCGGTAATTTCAACTTCAGCAGTAATTTGTTCGTCCGGAAATACCGGCGCACGAAACTTCGATTCCTGGCTGACATAGATTGCGCCTTTGCCGGGAAGCTCTGTTCCCAGCAAAGTCGAAAACAGGCTTGTCACCAGAGCACCATGACAAACACAGCGACCAAACGATGTTGTCGCCGCGAATTCCGCATCGAGATGCACCGGATTGTGATCACCGGACAGGTGTGCAAACGCTTTGACATCATCAGCGCTAAAACTGCGGGTGACAGATGCACTGTCACCGACTTTCAGGACTCTCTGTTCAGACATACCGGATAGCCTCAGGAACCGACACCGGCAATACAGGTGTATTTCAGCTCCATGAAATCCTCAATGCCATACTTGGAACCTTCACGGCCCAGGCCAGATTCTTTCACCCCGCCAAACGGTGCAATCTCAGTCGAAATCAGACCTGTATTCACTCCAACCATGCCATATTCCAGGGCTTCAGATACCCGGTAAATCCGGCCAATATCACGGGAGAAGAAGTAAGTTGCCAGACCGAACTCCGTATCATTTGCCATCTGAACCGCTTCTGCCTCGTCCTTAAAGCGGAACAGTGGTGCTACCGGGCCAAACGTTTCTTCGCGGGTAATACGCATATCGGTAGTTACATCCGCCAGCAATGTCGGCTCAAAGAAAGTATGACCCAACTCATGGCGCTTACCACCGGACAATACCCGTGCGCCCTTCTCCACAGCGTCAGCAATATGTGATTCAACTTTCTGTACTGCAGCTTCATCAATCAGCGGCCCCTGCGTTGTCCCTGCATCCAGACCATTGCCAACCTGCAGCTTGTTCACCGCTGCGGTTAACTTCTCCGCGAAAGCATCATACACGCTGTCCTGAACCAGAATACGGTTAGCACAAACGCAGGTCTGACCGCTGTTACGGTATTTGGAAATCATTGCACCTTCAACTGCCGCATCGAGATCAGCGTCATCAAACACAATCAGTGGTGCATTCCCACCCAGCTCAAGCGATACTTTCTTCAACGTATCAGCACTCTGTCTCATCAACAGCTTGCCAATCGGAGTCGAGCCGGTGAAGGTCACTTTGCGTACAATGGGGTTGGAGGTCATTTCGCCACCAATCGCCGGTGCATCACCGGTCACTACGCTCAGAATTCCGGCCGGAATACCCGCACGCTCAGCCAGAACAGCCAGCGCTAACGCAGAATAAGGTGTGGATTCCGCAGGTTTAATCACCATCGGGCAACCCGCTGCCAGCGCTGGCCCGGCTTTACGGGTGATCATGGCGGTAGGGAAATTCCACGGTGTAATTGCCGCACAAACCCCGATGGGTTCACGGGTGACAATAATACGCTGATCCGGATTATGTGTTGGAATGGTATCGCCGTAAGTACGTTTACCCTCTTCCGCAAACCAGTCAATAAAAGATGCGGCATAGGCAATTTCACCGGTGGACTCCGCCAGTGATTTACCCTGTTCCAGAGTCATGAGCTTTGCCAGATCATCCTTATTCTCCAGCATCAAATCATTCAGCTTCCGCAGGATCGCACCGCGCTCTTTAGCGGTCTTCTTCCGCCATGCTCCCCAGGCAGCATTCGCGGCTTCAATCGCACGTTTGGTCTCCGCAGCACCCATATCAGGAACCACACCAATGACTTCACCGGTAGCAGGGTTAGTTACTTCAAAAGTAGCGCCGCTATCCGCATCTACCCATTCCCCGTTGATATAGGCCTGCTGGCGGAATAAATCGTTATCGTTTAAATCCATTGGTTTGCTCCTGAAAATAATATCGCAGCAAGATACCGCTGATGGTAAGTGCAATCAATAAGTTTGATCAGCTGGCACCATCAATACTTTGAAGTGTGGTTTGAATCGCTCGCGCTGCAGTCATCAGCAGATCAATTTCTATATTGCGCAAAGCATCGCTGAACTCCAACTGCACACCCTTCCCACTCGCACCCCGGTTACAGATATTGCGTGGATGCTCCCCCGGAAAGGCATGGCCTTCAGTCCTGACCGGCACACCCGCAACACGCAAACCATCTGCTAAGGCTGCTTTCAATTCATAGTCGAGACCACCCAGCAACACCTCCGGC
>JBMZDK010000318.1:0-4563 GCA_049614265.1 Thiolinea sp. | reverse complement strand
GAACAACCCGGTCAGGGTACGCAAATCCATGCTTTAAAGCTCCCGATTAAAAATATGAGTGGATTTTTTCATAAAACTGAACAACCTGCACGGATACCGGTGAATTTTCGACGCATCTGCCCTCAAATACTGCCAACCTCACAACTCACCGCATAATTTTCATACAAATCAAGTATAAAATAACCGTTGGTCGGAAAATTTGCCCACAAACCCTATCAAAGGCACTCAAACCTGATAGAACAAGCTATAACTTAACTGAACGCATGATTAACAAAGCCCGAGAGTCGTGTGTTCATCAGTAGTCTTTAGTACTGAAATAAACGTAGAAATGCCCGAGTCTTTTGCCGGAATATTAAAAATAATTTGCCACATACCAACAGCGGATGCTCCCAAGCCATTGGCCCTAAGGTAAAAGATTTTCTACATTAAAACCGCTGCAACTTGCAGCGGTTTTGCTAAGTACTCAGGAATCAAAAATCAACAGCAGCAAAATCCTTGCTAACCGGCCCATGCATACCTATGCTTAATCTTCGGTTTTGTTACAAACCGCAGCATTTCATTTTAATCCATTTGGCGCACATACATCTATGTCTCATCACCTACTTTCCCGTTATCCGGGAGAGCAGATCTGGCTTGTGGATGCCAGTATCTACGTTTTTCGTGCCTGGTTCGTTCGGGGAAACATCCCCTATGACCGTCGGCACAAGCCAATCAACGCTGTCAGAGGCTTTCTGCGCTTCGTCTATCAACTGCTGCACGAGCAAAAACCAGAACAGCTGGCTTTTGCTTTCGACACCAGCTTACAAACATCGATCCGTAAAGATATTTATCCGGCCTATAAAGCAAACCGGGAAGCTGCCCCGGAAGAACTAAAATACCAGTTCCAGCTATGCCGGGATTTCCTTGACGCACTGGGTATTGTACAAAACGCCAGCCCTCATTATGAAGCTGACGATCTGCTCGGCAGTTGGGCAGATCAACAACGTGCCCCGGACAAGCAGCTGATCATCATCAGTGGCGACAAGGATTTGGCACAGCTGGTTAAAGACGACGACTTGTGGTGGGACTTTGGCCGCCGTAACCCACTGCACGATGGTGGCATTAAAAGCACTTTCGGCGTCTGGCCACACCAAATCGCTGACCAGCTGGCAATCGCCGGTGATAAAGCTGACAACATCCCTGGTGTTCCGGGCGTGGGTATGGCTACTGCCGCTAAGCTACTCAAACGTTTTGGTGATATTGATAATCTGCTAACTAATATCGGGATGATTAGTAATATGCAGATACGCGGCGCGAAACGCCTGCAAACCCTAATCACCGATCACCAGGACACCATTCGGCTATCCAGACAACTGACACAAATTCACTGTGCCGTACCGGATATTGAAACTACTCTCCACCGACGCCCGATCAATACTAAAGCGTTAGCAGAGCTATGTGATTTGCTGATGCTATCGGAGCAACAATATCAGCAATGGCTGAGCGTTTAGAAGACCAATAGAGTCCATAAATATCAGAGGATAATCAGAACAAAATGCCAAATGCAAAAAGTTAACTTTTCCAACACCTGTTAATCCTTTAATCTGGTCTCATGAAAAGATCATCGTTCTGCTGCACTCCACTTATCCTCATCATACTGATCTCACTGTTATTAAGCGCTTGCAGTAGTAATGAGCCAACTTTCAGCGCAATGCCGGGTTTTAAGCAGCATTTCAACAAATATAAGCCAGCAGAGCAGCCGGCTACATCACAGGAACAGGAATTATTGCGGCGTTACCGGCCACGTATTTTCATGGCTAAAGGGCAAACACCTTTTCTGGATTTCTACGCGGATTATATTGCGCATGGTGAGCTATATAGCAGTGACAAGCTGGTTAGCAATAAAGTGGATGCAGCTCTACTCAATCAATACCGTGATGATCCCGACGCTGAGTTTCGTCATATCACTTCTGAAGGTAAAACAACACCGGCTGTTTACGGCAGAGTGGCTTATGATGAACTGAAACACCAGGGGGAAACCTGGCCCCTCACCTTCCTCAGTTACAACCTGGTTTTCGCACACAGTGGCTTACTGCAAGGCTTACCCACATGGCAACAATGGCTGGTTGAAAGCACCGGGTTTAATATTGACTGGCACCAACTGGATCATTATGTCGGACTGACTATTGCGCTATACCAGCAGCGCCCTATTGCGGTGACACTACAACAACACAACTATCAAACTACCTATATACCCGGTTACCAGGGCCTGCATGGTATTAGCTGGCCGGATGATCAGCGTATTCAGGTGGATGTTGCGCTACAATCCAATGAGCTTTATCCACATTCACCGCAGAAAACAGAGCATCCCGGTGTCTCCTTCACCAGCGCAGACAATATAGAATTCCTGAAAACCGGTGAAAATAAACCGCTGATGGCTGGTTTTGATATCACTCATGGTGAACAGGAACAGGAATATGCCCTGAAATTCCTGCCTTCAACGGATGCCTTCTATCAGTTTAAAGGTCGGTTGGGCGAAAATCGCAGCCTGCCCGGACGTGACGGGCCACCGGGCGCTGACTATGTCACGCTACCCGGTTTAATGCCCTGGGCTAATCGGCTGGTTAGCGGCTTTCGCCCGGGTAGCGTGACACAGGAAAAAGCCAAAATCACCGCCCTGTTCGACGAAGAGAATTTTACGATCCGGCCAGAAGGTTTAGACGCCTACCGTCAGGATTTCATTCAAGCGGTATTTAGCGAATCACTTAATTGATTAAATGCGCCTTATATTCCGGGCGTGTCAGCAGATAAGCCGCATAAAATAAAATCACCGTCTCAACCAACGCAAGTGCATTCTCCAATAGCGAAACCTGCATCTCCGGATTTTCGCTAAAGAATTCCATGTAAACTCCCAGCGCCATCAAAAAAAGTGTGGTCCAGAACACCCAATGGGCTGCTTTGCGCTTACGATTTTTCACTGGTCTCAGCAAACATAAATAATAAACCAGAAACCAGAACAAAAGCATAATCGCCAGCAAAGTGATTAAATACGCAATAGAAAACTCACCATCCAGTGTGAGCATTTCAGGATCAATAACAAACCCAACAATTAGTTGTATGACTGAAAGTGCAAAGGCCAGTTTTATCAGATTGATAATACGCATTAAGGCAGGTGGTGTTTTCACCAGCGTCAGATCACTGACGTGGGACTCAGGGGCTTTATAGAGATTATCCATTTTCTCAGCTTGTGATTAGTTCAACACCCACAAGCATAGCTTAGTTTAGCCTAATTATTGGTCAAATTATCAGATTCTTCGCTGGCCCTCTCAGCTCGACTGCGAAACCGGCACCCAAATAACTAACCCTACTGACACAATCACCAGACACACCGTCATCAAAACAAACATTGGTACTGCCGAGCCACTAATCACCATACCCAGCACCGACGATAAAACGACCCCGACACCGAGCTGCGCAACACCCAGCAACCCTGAAGCAGTGCCTGCAAACCGGGGTTGAATTCCCAGACCAATAGACGCAAGATTTGGAATACACATACCATTGCTGAAAGCGAAAGCAAATGCGGGAATAAACAAGGTGAACGCCAATGGCCAGGGCGATAGCAACCACATCATTAGCACAGAAATAAAGAGCGGAATAATACCAAGCTTAACCATACGCTCAGCACCAATTTTTACCGACCACCGCCCCGCAAAAAAGTTACCACTCATATAACCAATACCTGCGCTGGCGAACCAAATACCAAACTCTGCCGGGGTATAGCCATAAAGATTAATTGCAACGAAGGGAGCGCCTGCTAAAAATACATAATAAACCCCGGCTGACCCGCTCATCACCAGCATTGGTGCTAAAAATCGCCGATCCATAATCAGGTGCTTAAAGGCATAGGAAAAATGGTACTCTTCCTGCCCCGGAACGCTGGCCGGACGGGTTTCAGACAGCCTGAGTGCAGCAACCAGCAAAATCAGCAGACCAAATACCGTGATCACACCATACATCCAGCGCCAACCCAATGTTTGGGTTAGCCAGCCACCAAGCGCAGGGCCTAACAACGGCGCAACCATCATTGCGGTGGTGAGATAACCTATCGCGCTCGCCGCTTTATCCTGCGACAGCAAATCCCGCACCATCGTGCGCGGCATACTGACACAGGCAGCAGCCCCGCTACCCTGAATGAACCTGCCAAGTAATAACCATTCGATTGAATTTGCCGTAGCACAGAGAAATGCTCCCACGCAGAACAAAAACAGGCCACCAATCACCACAGAACGCCGCCCAAAGCGATCCGACAAAGAACCAGAAACCAGCTGGAACAGCAACATAGAAACCAGAAACACAGTCAGCACAAGCTGTGCCTGCCCGTAGCTCACCGACAGATCTTCCATAACCGCAACATTTGCAGGTAGTACGCCATTCATGCTGACCTGCCCCAGTGCCGACACAAAGACTAATAACCAAAAAGAGGGGACGCCTGACATGGAATAACCTGCTGGGAGAAAAGAGGCCAGCAAGTTTGCCACAGTTATCCGGTAAGTCGTAGATTTACCTGTGAGTGAAGCGTGA
>JBMZDK010000317.1:0-4604 GCA_049614265.1 Thiolinea sp. | reverse complement strand
TTAATCACTATAAAGTGGCGATGGCAATTCAGATTAACCCGGCATTCTCAGATCAGTGGCTGGGTGGCGTGGATATGTATGAATGGGGTAATGGTGTTGCCGTTTATGACGAACAGCGAGCGGAATCCCGCTTAACAGTGAACGCACAGTTTGGTGAGGCATCGGTCACCAACCCACAGCCGGGTGAACAGGCGGAGTCTTTCGTCCTGCATGATGGAAAACTGCATCAAATAATCAGCCGCTCCCGGATACAAAATAAGCCACATAAGGTTTTTATTGCCGCAAATCATCCCGCTGTCAGCAAGGCAGAAGCGCCGCTATTGCAGGGTTTAAATACCGCAGCAAAAACCATTTTGCAGTGCATGATACGACAGAACCCGAACGCTCGTGTGCGGAATACTGAGCGCTTTGGTGTTGATCTGGAATTTAAGCTTATGTTTGATCGGGTGAAGCAGAAAAAACACCTGTTCATTAAACAGGCCCGCCCTTTACAATTACGCTGAATCACCCGCTTCAGGCAAGCTGGTTGTAGTGTTACATATTAGCAGGATCGGATTCTTCCAACACCCCCACCATCCGCTCGACTTCTGCAAATGGTACCAGGTATGTACACCGACGATTCAAAGTCACTTCAGCACTTTCATCTAATAGCTCAAGCAAGCCACAAAAAATAATGCCATCCAATTCGATGAATTCCGTTCGGGCCATTTTAACAGTGTTAATCAATCTGCCGATTGTTGTGTGTTGTCTCTCCCTTGCCGGGCGCATTTCCGCCAGCTTATTGTGTAGGTGTGCCAATAAATCATTACGTTTTGCCAACGTTAATTTAGCCAGCTGATACCCAAAACCTCTCGATGCTTTTAACATCGCCGGGCGTAAATCCTGCATTGTCGCCATTGTTGTTCTGCGACGAATCCAGTGTGCAACCGGAGGTTTGATTTTTACACCACTGATCATCTGCACTCCTTCCGATCTTTTCCGGGGATACTTCGGCCTTCTTTGACGATTAATTTAACAGGGATCATCCTCGGTTACTGTATTGCCGTATAACGAGCTATAGTCTTTCTGTGTAGGCTTGGGTATAGAGAAACCGGACTGCTACTATTAGAAATATACGCTAAGCGTTTAATATGTTTAACTAAATGCTCATTTCTTTCAGGCGTACTTATCTCATTCCAAGCGAGGTGTACCATGATAAAAGCCTTCACTTGTTTTATATTCACCCTGTTTCTCACTCTGAACCAGGCGGTTCTTGCCGGGGAAATAAACCGCGATCAGCTTATCGCCGGTGTCATCAGTGATCAGCTTGATGCTTTCAGTAAGGATGATGCTGAACGAGCCTATTCACATGCCTCACCAACGGTTAAAGCGTATTTCAGGAACCCGGACATTTTTATGCGTATGGTAAGGCGCTCTTACGGGATGGTGTACCGCCCCAAGGCACATGAAATTGAGGAAACGCTTGAACTGGCCGATAAAATTTTCCAGCCTGTATTATTTACGGATCAGAAGAATCAGCTGTATAAAGTTGTTTATGAGATGCAGCAGCAGGAAGATGAAAGCTGGAAAATTAACGGCGTACAGGTCTTACAGCCTAAAGGCGTGGCAATATAGGTTTAGGACAGACACAATAACCGGAGAACACAAGAGCTGTCTCCGGTTCTGACAAGCTTAGCTACTGCGATAACTTTTCCCGGATAACCACCAGACTTTCCTCAACGCTAGCCGTGTTGGGGTGATTAATACCGAGCTTGAGCCGGAAGATTCTCAGCGCCTGCTCAAGGTATTCAGCAGACTGTACAAAGTCTTCCATGTGGAAATATAAAATACCCAGATTATTCAGAGTAGTTGCTACATCGGGATGATTTTCACCCAGTGATTTACGGCTGATTGCCAAATCGCGTTGATATAACGGTAATGCGGTTTCAAACTTCCCTAAAGCGCGGTACAAACCAGCCAGATTATTCAGTGTTGTGGCCACCGATGGATGATCTTCACCGTGTATTTTCTCGTTGACGGTTAAAGCTTCTTCATACAACGCCAGCGCCTGTTCGAATTTACCGGTTGCTTCATACAGGCCCGCCAGATTATTCATCGTTGTGGCCACATCGGGGTGTTCATTACCCAGAACTGCGCGATTAATATTTAATGCGCGTTGATAAAGTGGAAGAGCCTGCGCAAAGTCCTGTTTCAAACGATAAATATCAGCCACGTTATTTATTGCAATGGCTACCTGCGCATGTTGTGCACCAAAGGTAGCTTCCTTCTGCTTCTGTACCAGCTTATACAAGGGCAATGCTTTATCATAATGCCCCATTAAGCGCTTGATATCGGCCAGTTTATTCAAACTGGTCGTCATTAGCTGGCTATCCGACACATATTTTTCACGCAGACTAAAAGCCGTGGTTAGCAAAGCATCTGCTTCAGCATAAAACCCGGCATCACGGAAAGCTGTCCCCGCCATATCCGCATAATGGCTCCATTTTTCATGGTATTTCTCACCCATGATTTCCATCATCGAACTGGCCCGCAGGTAGTAATCTCCCGCTTCTTCGAGACTTAACTGAGTTAACGCCCGTGCACCATTAGCCGCATCGGCTTCGGCAGCCGTTAATTGCAACGGTGGTTCCGCATTCATACTTTGATTACGGATTTCATTGAACAAAATCCCTGCCTGTTCCAGATCTACATCCCGCACAGCCTGTTTTACAGCCACCTTCAATGGTTGCAGGGTTTCATCTGCAGCCTGAATGCTATCAGTCGCAACTACCAGTGCCTGATAATAAGTGACAATTTCACTCAGCTTCTGCGGCCATTCATTTAACGGGACTTTTTGCTGTTCAAGAACGCCTAACAACAGATTCAGCGTTGCGGTTTCCAGCCCCAGACTGGAAGTGGTAGCCGCATCAATCAGTGTAACAACCTGACCGTTTTTACTAATAACAATTGAACCATTCGCCTGAATTTCGCTATTAATGGTGTTTGCCATGGCCGCAGTTGTTGTCATAAGAGAACCAGCCACCAACAAGCCCCCCAGCAAGGCGGTGGATGATAATTTCATCTTCTGCATCATTTTATTATTTTCCTGTTAACCCCTGATGCGCAGAAGCTATAACAAGATCAATACTTTGTTTAATTTTGCCGCTGAACGGTAGCCTGAGATTCTAACGGCTTTTACGCTTCAGCCAGGCAGGCTTAACTGGGCCATACGGCCACCATCAACGGTATAAACCTGACCAGTGACAAAACCTGCATCTGCTGATGCCAGCCAACTAACCAGTGCAGCGACTTCAGACGGGTCACCGGTGCGGCCTGTAGGGTGAATTTTGCCAATATCACGCCGGAAGGCTGCAGGATCAGGCATCGATTCAATGAAATCAATATTCAGCTCAGTATCAATCCAGCCCGGTGCCACAGCATTGCACCGCACGCCCTGCCTTCCGTGATCCACAGCCACGGCACGGGTCAGACCATGTAAGCCCGCTTTACTGGCACAATATGCTGCATGTTGCGGATTAGAACCAAGGCCTTCGATAGAGCCAATATTGACAATATTACCGCCTGCTTCCAATAAATGGGGCAGAGCGTGTTTAATCAGCAGGAAGGGCGCCGTCAGATTGACCATCAGGGTTCGGTTCCAGTCCTCAACAGACATATCTGTTACCAATGCTTCCTGCATCATACCGGCATTATTCACCAGGACATCCAAACGCCCGGCAGCAGCAACCACCTCAGCTATCACCCGCTCACAGTCATCCGGCTGACTCAGGTCAGCATGAATGGTTGGAAATTCTGTGCTGTCCGAACGTTGAGCAATATAAACAGTTGCCCCTTCCGAGGCGAAACGACGGGAACAAGCCAGTCCGATACCACTGCCTCCCCCGGTTACCAGGACTACCTGATCAGTAAACCGGTTTGCCACCATTCACCTCCACTAATGAGCCACACATATACCGCGACGCATCTGATGCCAGAAAAACAATGACGTCGGCTATTTCTTCCGGTTCTGCAATGTGCCCTAATGGCACTGATTCATTGAGTGTCTGCACCGCTTCATCAGGATCTAAACCACGAATCTCAAAGCCCGTGCGTAACATTGGCGTATTTACTTCGTTGGGGCATACAGCATTCACCCGGATATTCTGGTGAGCATGGTCACGGCCTAAACATTTTGTCATCGAAGCCAGGGCCGCTTTTGTCACGCAGTACACCAGATGATTCGGGCCGGGATAAACTCCCCAGCAAGACGCAGTATTCACAATCGCCCCGCCGCCATTTGCTGCCATTAGTGGAATCGCAGCACGGGCCAGACGGAAAGGAGCTTCCACATTGACAGCCATAGACAGGGAAAAATCCTCATCACTGGCTTCAGTAATCGCACCGCGCCGCATAAGTCCGGCATTATTAATCAGGATATCCAGTGAACCCATGGCCTCACTAACCTGCTGTGGTAAAGCATCCGTATAAATAGTGTCGGTTAAGTCACCGGGAAACACCTGTGCTTCAACACCTTTCTCCTGTAACTCAGCGCTTAACGCATTCAGTGCTTCCTGATTATGATCAGCCAGTGCCAGATTAATGCCTTCAGCTGCCAGCCGTAGCGC
>JBMZDK010000316.1:0-4613 GCA_049614265.1 Thiolinea sp. | reverse complement strand
TGCAGATGCGGTATTGGTACACCATGGTTACTTCTGGAAGAACGAAAGCCCTGTACTGCGGGGAATGAAAAGGCGTCGGATTAAAACCCTGCTGGATAATGATATGAGTTTGCTGGGATATCATTTGCCTTTGGATGCACATCCTGAATTGGGCAATAACGCACAGTTGGCGAAGCTTCTGGGAATTACTGATCAGGGCACCATGGGTGAGGGAGAGCTACAGGGAGTAGGCAATGTCGGTGTTTTGGATAACGCTATGTCATTAGCTGACTTTGGTGCGCGGGTCGCTGCTGTTTTAAAACGTGAGCCGGTGTTGGTGAGCGGTGGCGAACACCCCGTACGGCGGATTGCCTGGTGTACCGGTGGTGCGCAGGGTTATATCGACAAAGCTGCCGGGCTTCAGGTTGATGCTTATCTGAGTGGAGAAATTTCTGAAAACACGACTCATAGCGCGCGTGAAAACGGTGTGCATTATATTGCTGCCGGGCATCATGCTACTGAGCGCTATGGAGCTAAAGCTCTGGGTGAACACCTGGCAGAGCAGTTTGGCCTGATGCATATTAACTTTGATATTGATAATCCGGCTTAGCAACGCAGTGTGTTTGCCGGCATGCTAAATCAGAGGGAGTAATTTCCCCTGAAACATGTAGCAGACGATTTTCTGCTGCAAAGATGGAAGTCTTCGACTTCCTCAGTAAGTATATTAAAGAATCATTATTTTGATTTTCTTTTTATGCTATCATCCGGCCCGATTGAAATCCGGCGACGGCACTATTGTCCGTTGTGACAGGTTTCGGGGGTAACAGATTTTATTCTGCCTGCACTAATGTGTATTTCAAGACTTTTGCAGGCAGATACAGGTTTCAAGTTTTAATTTTTTTGGGAGTAAGCTAACGATGGCTAATTCTGGAGTGGATCAAAACCGTCGCCGGTTCCTGGTCGCTGCTACTTCGGTGGTGGGCGCTGGGGGTGTGGCAGCGGTGGCGGCTCCTTTTCTTTCATCGATGTCTCCCAGTGCGCGTGCTTTAGCAGCGGGTGCACCGGTAGAATACAATGTCAGTAAAGTGGAGCCGGGACAACTGGTACGTGTCATGTGGCGGGGTAAACCTGTGTGGGTGGTTAACCGTACGGAGCAAATGCTGAGTGATTTGCCTGAAATGGATAGCCGTCTGAAAGACCCTGCTTCTGATGATGTAAAACAGCAGCCTGAGTATGCTAAAAACGGTGTTCGTGCCCGTGAGGATAAACAGGAATACCTTGTATTAGTTGGTATTTGTACGCATCTGGGATGTTCTCCGACATTTCGCCCGGAAGTTGCACCTGCTGATTTAGGTGATGAGTGGAAGGGCGGTTTCTATTGTGCCTGCCACGGTTCGCGTTTTGATATGGCGGGACGTGTTTATAAAAATGTACCGGCAGGTGCCAATCTGGAAGTTCCTCCGTATTACTTTATGGATGATCAGACGATTCTGATCGGTGAAAGCGGAGGGAAAGCATAATGGCTGAACGTCCTGAACATAATTACACCGGTTTCCTCGGTTGGGTGGAAGATCGTTTTCCGCTGATGGAAACCTGGAATAATCACCTCGCGCAATACTATGCGCCAAAGAACTTTAATTTTTGGTACTTCATGGGGTCGCTGGCAATGCTGGTGCTGGCCATCCAGATTTTCTCCGGCCTGTTTCTGGCGTTCCATTATAAGCCCGATGTCGGCCTGGCTTTTGCGTCCGTTGAATACATCATGCGTGACGTGCCCGGCGGCTGGTTTATACGCTATATGCATTCAACCGGAGCATCCGCCTTCTTTGTTGTCGTTTATCTGCACATGTTCCGTGGCCTGATCTACGGCTCTTACAAAGGTAAACGTGAATTATTATGGCTTATCGGTATGGTGATTTATGTAGCGCTGATGGCGACTGCATTTATGGGTTACCTGCTACCATGGGGCCAGATGTCATACTGGGGCGCTCAGGTTATTATTAACCTGTTTAATACTATTCCACTGATTGGTGAGTCTTTATCAATCTGGATTCGGGGTGATTTTGTCTTAGGTGATGCAACGCTGAATCGTTTCTTTGCCTTGCACTTCTTCATTCCGGTGCTCGTTTTGCCTGCATTAGTGTTTGTTCACATTGTTGCGTTGCATGCTGTCGGTTCAAATAACCCGGATGGTGTTGAAATCAAACAGGGGCCAAAGGGTAACCGTTGGAGTGAGACAGCTCCTGCTGATGGTATTCCTTTCCACCCTTATTACACCGTTAAAGATATCATGGGTGTGGTTGTCTTCCTGATTGGTTTCTTTGCCGTTGTGTTTTTTGCACCGGAAATGGGGGGGTACTTCCTCGAAAAACCAAACTTTGAGCCGGCAAATGCATTGAAAACGCCTGAGCATATTGCACCGGTTTGGTATTTCACACCATTCTATACAGTGTTACGTGCGATTCCTGACCCATGGTGGGGAACAGTTGCGATGTTTGCAGCCATTATTGTGCTTTTCTTCCTGCCCTGGATTGATAAGAACCCGGTTAAGTCCTGGCGTTATCGTAACCTGGCGCACAAGTTTAACCTGCTGATCTTTGCGGTGGTGTTCATTATTCTCGGTTGGATGGGTGTTGAAGCAGTGACGCCGGTTTATAAGGAATTGGGTACACGTATGACACAGGTTTACTTCCTGTTCTTTGCTGTGCTGGCAATTCACAGTAAGCCGCATTCCAGTGAAACAAGTGCCTCTTCTGTGTTCTTTGTTCTTGGCCTGACGGCTGCTGTTGCTGTTGCAACAATCCTGACAATGTTTGGCAGTGGTTTCTTCAATGGTATTTTATTGGCAGTCTTTGTTGCTGCTGTGTTCATTGGTGCTCGTATTGTGGCTAACTCGGTATATGGTGATACGGTGAAAGCACGTTATGTAATGTGGTTCATCATTTTACTGGGCTTAGTGGTGTTTTATGACGCTTTCTTCCGCTTTAATGCAGAGGCTGCAGAAGAAGCCAGTCAGCTGATTATGCAATTCCCGCTGATTGTGGCTTATCTTGGTGTAACTTTATTGCTACCGGCATTTAAGCCGGAGTTTAATGAAGAGAAGCCGGTTCCGGAACGTGTGACAGGGTGAGGGCTGACAACATGAAAAAGTTTATTGCAAGTGTATTGTTGGTGCTGAGTGCTGGTTTTGCGGCAGCCCCGGTTGCATTGGCCGGTGGTGGCGGTAATGTGAATTTAGAGCATGCCAATATTGATCTGCATAATAAAGGCAGTTTGCAGCGTGGTGCTAAGTACTACGTCAACTACTGCATGGGTTGCCACTCGCTGAAATTCAGCCGTTACAACCGTCTGGCGACAGATTTGGGTTTGACTGATGAGCAGGTAGCTGACAACTTCATTTTTACCCGTACCAAAGGTGAGAAAACCAAGGTTGGGGAGTTAATGAAGAATGGCATGCCTGCTGAAGATTCGGAGCGTTGGTTTGGTACTATGCCACCGGATTTATCACTGGTAGGCCGCTCACGCGGTGGTGACTGGATTTACAGTTTCCTGAAAGCGTTTTATGTTGACCCTTCCCGTCCGTTAGGTGTGAATAATACAGTGTTTGAGAATGCCGGTATGCCTCATGTCCTGTGGGAATTACAGGGTTGGCAGAAAAAAGAGACAGCTGATGATGGCAAAGGTCATCAAACTCATACGCTGAATCTGACACAGCCAGGGTCTGCCACACCTGAAGAGTACGATCAGATTGTGACCGATATCACCAATTTTCTGGTATATGTGGGTGAGCCGGCGCAGTTGCATCGCAAACGCATTGGTTGGTGGGTTCTGATTTTCTTAGGGTTGTTTGCAATCGTGGCTTACTTCCTGAAGAAAGAATACTGGAAGGATGTACACTAAACGTTAATGCCTTTGTGGTATAATCAAGAAGCTGCTTCGGTGCTTTGCGCCGTAGCGGCTTTTCTGTTTTCTATATAAAGTATTTTTCATCGGTTATCGGTGAAAAGCTTTCAACGAAGTAAGTAGGGAGTTCTCTTTCAACATGGCCTCGATTTCCAGCCGACGTTCCGTTATGACCCTTTTTTCTGCCCCTGATTGTGCCGATAGCCATCGTGTGCGTATCGTATTGGCAGAAAAAGATATTACCGTTGATATTCTGAATGTAAATCCGGATGACAAGCCTGAAGACCTTGCAGATCTCAATCCCTACAATACAACGCCGACACTGATTGATCGTGATCTCGTGTTGTACGATGCCCGTATTATTATGGAGTATCTGGATGAGCGCTTCCCGCATCCACCGTTGATGCCGGTTGATCCGGTAACCCGTGCACACTCTCGCCTGGCTTTATTCCGTATTGAGAGGGACTGGTTTTCTCTGGTGGCAGATATTGAAGGTGATGATCCCGCTGCTGCTAATCAGGCACGTGGTATTTTGCGCGAGAGTGTTTTATCTGCTGCTGAAGTGTTTGCGATAAAGCCGTACTTCCTGAGTGATGAATACACCTTAGTAGACTGTACTATTGCACCGGTTTTATGGCGTTTACCAAAGTATGGTATTGATGTGCCTGAAAAAACGGGCAAGCCTATTCTGAATTATATGGATCGTGTATTTTCCCGTGACGGTTTCCAGA
>JBMZDK010000315.1:0-4625 GCA_049614265.1 Thiolinea sp. | reverse complement strand
CGGCGTCAATACACTAAACAAAAAGAGAAAAATAAACAGAAAGATTTCCCCGTGGACATACAGGGTTTCTAAACTGGAGTACAGGGAATATTGGTTATTGAAAAACCAGAGTTTTTCCAGCCGCATCAACGGTGCAAAAACACCATGTCCAAATGCGGCCAACGCCAGCAGTAATAAAGCATTAAACAACCAACGTTGTTGCGGTTTCAGCATCCGTCAGTTCACTCAATAACCAGAAAGCGGCTTATTATAAATTGTCAAACTGTACACCCGCTTTAAACCACAGCCTGCTGTGTGCAAATACAATTAATGCCAGTCCCAGTCATAACCTTCCTTAAAAGCAATTTCCTGTCCATCCATCCATAATGTTTCAATCACCACCGGCTCGCCGGATTCATTGAATCTGACCCGGCCAATACCGTTTCCGTTCAATAAACGCTGATGACGATAACGCCCGTCGTGCTCAGCTGGTCGTCTGGAGCGGATATGCATACTGCGGCGACGGGTAAACAGATTCAGAGGCGAATAACTGGCAAACAGCCATCGGTTCAAACGGTCAAAGCTACGCAATAATTTTTCCGGAAACGTCGCTTTAATACCGGAGCTGGTGATTTGCCATATATGCGGGCTTTCCTCCCGCCCACGCAGGCGAACATCGTAGGCGAATGAATAATGCACATCGCCGGAAAGAATAACAAAGTTATGCGGTGTACGCTGATGACGAAAGATATTAAGGATCACATTCGCAGAACCGGGGTGCGCCATCCAGTTTTCAGCATCCACGGCTAACGCCTGGCCAAACCAGGTAAAAATCCGCTGCACCACTTCGATCAGCTTTACGCCAAAAATTGGCGCCGGTGATACCAGAATCACTGCCTGCTGATCAATCAGTTCCTGTTGCATTTCAATCAACGACGCCCAGTCCATCAGACCAGATGGTTGTGAAGTTCCGGTTTCCGAACGCCAGCGCCGGGTACGGGTATCCAGCACCACTAAACGTGGTTTAGTATCCAGTGTATATTGCCAGCCTTCAAAACGGCGCAGGCTATAAATCAGCTCATCATGGTGCTTTGCACTTTCGGTCTCCAGCGCTTCCCGCAGCTGCTCCAGCAAAGCTTGCGGGAAATTCCCCGGCGCATTTCCCCAGGCCTGACACAAAAGGTAAGCAATCATCGCATTACCAATAATCCGGCAGGAAAACGGCTGGCCGTACGCACTTTCTTCCCACCCGCGCGTCAGATTCCAGTCATCCGTAACATCATGATCATCAAAAATCATATACACCGGAACATGGGCAAGTACACGCTGCACCTTATCCAGACCATCCGCAAATACGTTAATTGGCTCCAGTTCACGCTGATAGCGCTCATGGCATGGCTCAGGCAAATTCACCTGCTCCACATCAACAAAACGCCATAATACCGGCGACCAAACCAACAGGTACATCGCCAGTACTTCTGCCAGTGTTATCAGGTGATTATCAGCATTAACCGAAGTAAACACCGGTTTACGGGCGCCGCCAAAAAACGCCTCCCGCACCGTGGCATTTGCCTTAGTGTCCGGCAATAATTCTGTGCGCCGGTAAAAATTACAGACTGAATTTTGTAAATCACGCCGGTTTTGCAAATCAGCAATACCCGGAATATCCTCATCCACCAGCTCCAGCAACTCAATCACCTGCTGAATCGCTTCCAGCATCGGGCCTGCCACATCGTCAGCGTAAATCTGATCGCCACTCATCATTAACAGCGCAGGCTGCTCGGATTGTTTAACATCCGCCCCCCGTGCTGCTTCGAGTACTTCATCAGCTCTCAACAATCCGTCGCGTTCTTTGTGGTGAGGTTTGCGGCAGGAACCATGCAAAATATGATCAATATGCGATTTAATAATAAAGTCAGGCCGCTGTGCATCACCATAATGCAAATCAGGCAGCGTCTGGCGTAACCAGCGCGCTTCGCTATCCCGCAGCACACCAACGTCATAGCTCAGCCACTCATCCTGCGGCAACGATTGCTCCGGCTCCATCACCAGCAGATGAAGATGGGCGTGTTTACCCAGACGCACATAACCGCTGTGCCCCGGCTTAAATGCCGTCGACTGCAAACGGGTATCGTCCTGATAACATTCCAGCACTAAAGGATCAGCTTCCGCAGTCACCAGCCAGACGACCAGCTGCTCAGAACTCACATGACGCAGGATTGGCCCACAGAGAATTTCCGGCAGTTCAGATGGATTGTGTTTATTATGATCGGCACTCATGCAGGATACGCAAATTAAGAAACAAACTTAAGTTAGCCCACTCATCGAATGCTGCCAAGTACAAACAGAAAAAAAGCCTGATTTCACCGGATTTGCTGCTGATTCACCACGATATATCCGGCAGTTTTAACGATTGATAACATCTACCCTACCGCGTTGCCTGTGGTAAACTGCAGCCATTTTCACAACAGAGACGGAATTATGGCTGGCCACAGTAAATGGGCAAATATCAAACATAAGAAAGCGGCGGTTGATAAAAAGCGCGGTAAGATCTGGAGCAAACTGATTCGTGAAATCACTGTAGCAGCACGCGAGGGGAAAACCTCAGATGCGTCTGCACACCCACGGCTTCGCCTTGCCGTCGATAAAGCGCTGGCCGCCAATATGCCGAAAGACACCATCGAAAAAGCCTGTAAGCGCGGTGCCGGTGAATTAGGTGCGGACAATATAGAAGAAGTACGCTACGAAGGTTATGGTGCCGGTGGCATTGCAGTACTGGTTGATGCGGAAACCGATAATATCAACCGCACCGTTTCTGAAGTCCGCCACGCCTTCAGTAAACATGGCGGCAATATGGGCACCAGCGGCTCCGTATCCTATATGTTTAATAATGTTGGTATCCTGAGTTTTGCTCCCGGCGCAGACGAAGACAGCATTATGGAAGCAGCGCTGGAAGCCGGTGCTGAAGATGTGGTTACTGATGATGAAGGTGGCATTGAAGTACTGACTACACCTGACAGCTTTGGTGAGGTGCAGAACGCACTGGTCGAAGCCGGATTTAATCCGGATGAAGCAGAAGTAACCATGCGGGCCGATAACCTGACACCGCTGGATCTGGAGGCCGCCGAAAAGCTGATGAAGATGATTGATACACTGGAAGACCTGGATGATGTGCAGGAAGTGTATACCAACGCTGATATTCCTGACGATGTGATGGAACAGCTGGGTTAAGTCTGCCTGAGCACCAGCCAAAACAGCCTTCCACTATGACCACACGGCGCATTATTGGTATTGACCCCGGCTCACGGATAACCGGTATCGGGGTCATCGAAACCGATGGCCAGCGCACGCAACATATTTACAGCGCAGCTCTGCGTCTTGGCGATAAAGCCCTGCCGGAACGCCTCGGTGAGATTTTCACTGAAGTCAGTGCCATTATCCGTCAGTACCGCCCGGATGAAATGGGCATTGAAAATGTTTTTGTCTCCAATAATGCCGCTTCTGCCCTGAAACTCGGTCAGGCCCGTGGCGCAGCAATTTGCGCGGGCGTGGTACTGCAGCTACCGGTACACGAATACAGCCCGAAAGAAATCAAACAGGCCACTGTCGGCAAAGGCGCGGCAGATAAAACACAGGTGCAGCACATGGTTAAAGTGCTGTTAAATCTGCAGGGCAAATTACAGGCCGACTCAGCCGATGCACTCGCCGTTGCATTGTGTCATGCACATATCAGCCACCTCAACAGTCGCATAGCCAGCGCCACCCGAACCCGACGTCGTTAAAGGAGTGTTCTTATGATCGGATCATTACGCGGAAAAGTTATCCTCAAACAGCCGCCGGAACTACTGTTAGAGGTCAACGGCGTGGGCTATGAACTACAGGCATCAATGAATGCCTTTTATAACCTGCCTGCTGATAGTGACGCTGAGGTAATGCTGTTTACACACTTTATTGTACGCGAAGATGCCCAGACCTTATTTGCCTTCAGCTCTCAGGATGAACGTGCACTATTCCGCCACCTGTTAAAAGTAAACGGCGTCGGCCCAAAAATGGCACTGGCTATTGTATCGGGCATGACCGAGCTGGAATTTCGCCAGTTTATTCATGCGGGTGATGCAAATGCATTGAGCCGGATTCCGGGCGTCGGCAAAAAAACAGCGGAACGGTTAATTGTGGAAATGCGGGATCGTCTGCCTGAACCTGAAGTAGCGATGACTGAGGGTGGCGAGATACCTGCAGGTGTAGCTACTGCACCAAAGCCCCGTAAGTCAGACGCGGATGAAGCCCTGAATGCCCTGTTAGCACTGGGGTATAAACCAGCTCAGGCCAGTAAGATGATTGCTCCGCTGGAGAAACTGGGATTACCTGTTGAGGAAATGATTCGTAAGGCGCTGAAGGGTAGTTTGGGTTGATTGGAAATTGATATCGGCCCATGATAAAAATGTGCAGACAGAACCAGTTGGCACCACTTACTCAATCAAATATCCCTTCTAATCCCAGATACATAAAGTCAAAACCGGAAAGCTTATCAAGCTAATATTTTACTATAAAACGAAAAAAGGCCACTAAAAAGTGACCTTTTTTCTTGATTTGGTGGCTACACCGGGATTCGAACCTGGGACCCCATCATTATGAGTGATGTGCTC
>JBMZDK010000314.1:0-4626 GCA_049614265.1 Thiolinea sp. | reverse complement strand
CGTTGGATTCTCAGATTACTTTGCCCGGATTCATGATGCAATTGGGATCAAACAGTTTTTTGATATCCTGCATCAGCGCGTAGTTTGTTTCCGGGATATAGTGAGGTAAAGATGTGAACTTCTCTGTGCCGATGCCATGTTCTGCGGAGAAAGACCCACCCATTTCAGTTAGCCCGGCATAAACAGCTTGTCGAATAGCCGTTTCTAACGCTGTGATTGGATAACCGGCAGAGATAGTGGCGTGTAGATTGCCATCTCCTAGATGGGCAAATAAAAACAAGGTCAGGTCAGGGGAAATGGCTTTGATTTTACCAAACAGCGAATCAGCATAAGCGGGCAGATGTTTAAGCGGCACAGAAACGTCATACCAGTAACCATCAGGGTACACGGTATCAATCACAGCGCTGTCTTCACGAATGCGCCAGATTGCTTCCCGTTCCTGATGATTTTTTGCCAGTAAGGCATTTTCAATACGCCCGGCTTCCAGTAATTCCATCAGGATTTCCGTAAACTCTCCGGACTCGGGCGTTTCGGTATTTGTTACTGCAGCCTCAATCAGAACAAAGATGGGTTGTTTGTTTGGCTTGTCATAATGCTGAACGCTTTGGTTGTTAGTATCGCTGATTGCAAAATCCAGAGTGCTTTCAAGGCCGGTGGCTTTGGCTACGGTGTGTGCATAGTCCGGCCACATAATTTCAGCTGATAATAGTTCAGTCTGGTTGTGTAAATGCCGGAATAAAGCAACAGCATGATCAGCGTCACTGCAACTAACCAGTGCAGTAGTAGTATTGGTTTGCAGCGGTTTAAGTGCCAGCGTGACTTTGGTGATAACGCCCAGCGTGCCTTCTGCGCCAATGAACAGCTGCTTGAGGTCATAACCTTCATTTGCTTTTGTGACGCGTTTGAGGTCACTCAGGATACGGCCATCGGCGAGTACAACTTCAAGCCCCAGTACCTGATGGCGCATCATGCCATTGCGAAAGGCTTCAATACCACCGGCATTAGTGGCAACCATGCCGCCTATAGTGGCTGAGCCACGGGCTGCGAGATCAATGCCGCAACTCAGGCCATGGTGATTCACAGCTTGCTCCAGTGTTTCGAGTGGTACACCGCTTTCAGTTAATACAGTGCCTCCGGCGCTATCAATGTCAATAATTTGATTAAGTTTGCGGGTGTCGAGAATAATTTGTTCCGGAGTGGTAATGGTGGCTCCCGCCAGTCCGGTACGGCCACCCTGAGGGACAACCGCAATGTTTTTTTCGTTGCACTGGGTGAGCAGGGCACTGACCTGTTCGGTGTTGGTTGGTAGTGCCATCAGACCTGCATTCAGGTTGTCGGGATGAAACCCGCTGTCATGCCCGGTAAATTCGTCGGGTTGTTTGAATATTAGCCGGGGTAATTGCGCCTGTAATTCCTGCAGTGCGTGATTCATAATATTTCCCCCTGTTGCTAATCATGTTCTGCTTGAGTTTAGCGGGCACAGCACCATATATGAAGTGTGTTCAGGAGGTAATTGAATGTGTCTTTTCAACCGTATCACAGGTGCTAGTGGTTGACCCTATATTAGTCTGTCTCTATACTCCACGTGCATTTAGCAAAGGCTCAGTTTTATTTCTGAGATTAATCATGCGCAGCTTACTCATTATACAGCTTGTAATCGTGTTGTTGGGCGTGGTGGTTTCCGTCCAGTATTTTGGCCAACAGGCAATGTTGCCGGCTTTTTATGGCGGTGCGGTTGCACTGGCAAATACCATGTTATTGTCAGGCCGTATTAAAAAATTCGATGAGTTAGCGAAAACCAGCCCGCAAACGGGTGTGATGTCGCTAATGTTAGGTGTTTTACAACGATTTGTATTTGTACTGGTAGCGTTAGGTGTAGGCTTAGGTGCGTTGAAGCTGCTTCCGTTACCTTTACTTGGCACCTTTATGGCTGCTCAGCTGGCCTATGTGATAGGCAGTATGCGCCAATAGACTGTACAGGATATTGATATTGCGGGTGACATGCTGGTGTGGAAGCGGCCAGACCGGTAACCGGCAATAGTCATGAAAGGGCGCTTTCATGACGCACAAGATTTTTTAACTTTAGTAACGGAGTGAATTGTTATGGCAAGTGGTTTTGAGCCAGCAATTTCAAATCCTGTTGAGTATATACAGCACCATTTGACGAATTGGAGTCTGGGTGGGAAGCCGGAATCGATTGCTGATTTCAGCGTTATCCATCTTGATGTCATGATTGTCAGTATTATACTCGCAGGTATCTTTGCCTATTTTGCCAAGAAAATCGGGGATAATATTGACCCTGATAATCCTGGTCCAGTCCAGAATGCTGCTGAAATGGTAGTGGAATTTGTTAATCAACAGGTTCAGGACATATTTCCTTCTGCAGATAAAATGGTTGGCCCGGTAGCCATCACTTTGTTTATCTGGATTATTATGATGAACGCCATGGATTTGGTGCCGGTTGACCTCATCCCGGGACTAGCGGCAGGTATTGGCGGTCTCTTTGGTGCTGATCCGCATCACGTTTACTTCAAAGCTGTGCCAACCACCAATCTTGATACCACGTTTGGCCTCGCGCTTTCTGTCTTTGTATTGATTGTTTACTACAACATCAAATCAAAAGGTCTGGTTGGTTGGTTAACAGGTTTCTTCTTCCACCCGTTCGTTGCGAAGGGTACCGGCGGTAAAATCGCACTGGCAATTCCTAACTTGCTGATGACGCTGATTGAAGAAATTGCGAAGCCGGTCAGCCTCGGCTTACGTTTGTTCGGAAACATGTTTGCGGGTGAACTGTTGTTCCTGTTGATCGCGCTGATGGCATTCTCAGTCTGGGCGATGCCGGGGCAGGTTATTCTCGGTTCGATGTGGGCCATTTTCCATATTCTGGTTATCACGCTACAGGCTTTTGTCTTCATGCTGTTGACCATTGTTTATCTGAGTCTGGCCAGTCAGACACATGATGATCATTAAAAGTTTTGTTGTTTTTGTTTAATTTTTACTTAGTTTTAATCTTTTAGGAGTTTCACCATGGATGCAAATAGCATTGCAATGATCTATTCCAACACTGCGATTGTAGTGGGTATCATTCTGGCTGCGGCGGCGTTTGGTTCTGCACTGGGCTGGGGTTTAATCTGTTCTAAATTCATCGAAGGTATCGCACGTCAGCCTGAAGTACGTGCTCAGCTGACAGGTCAGATGCTGTTCACCGGTGGTCTGATGGAAGCATTCCCGATGATCGCTCTGGGTATCTCTTTCTGGTTTATCTTCGCTAACCCCTTTGTCAGCGGTGCGATGGCAGCAGTAGGCGCATCGTAAAACCTTCCTGTTAACTTGACTTTAGTATAGGAGGTTACACCATGAACATAACGGCTACATTAATCGGTCAGATGATCGTATTTATGGTTCTGGTCTGGTTTATCAAAGGTGTCATGTGGGAACCAATGCTCGCTGCGATGCAGGCACGTCAGAAGCGTATTGCTGACGGACTGGCTGCGGCAGAGCAGGGTAAGCATGAGGAAGAATTGGCGCGTCAAAAAGCTCTGGATGAGCTGAAAGCCGCCAAGGAAGAAGCCGCAGAGATCGTCAACCGTGCGCAGAAGCGTGCGACTGAGATTGTGGAAGAAGCCAAGGATTCTGCGAAGGAAGAAGCCGGACGTGTTGCGCAGGCAGCACAGGCTGAGCTGGAGCAGGAAGTCACCCGTGCACGTGAAGGTTTACGTGAGCAGGTGTCTACGCTGGCAGTTTCCGGCGCGGAGAAAATCCTGGGTAAGGAAATCGATGCTAAGGCGCACGCTAAAGCACTGGATGACCTGGCCGCACAAATCTAGGTGATAAATCATGTCTGAATTGACTACCGCTGCACGCCCCTACGCAAAAGCTGTTTTTGAGATGGCACAGGAATCCGGCACTCTGTCTGAGTGGTCGGCGCAACTGTCCGCCATGTCAGCGGTTGTCGCTTCTGAGGAGTCCGCTCAATTGCTGGCTCATCCGCGCATTAATAAAACCCAGAAGGTGGATATGTTCGCCGATATTCTGGGCGATAATCTGAATGCTGCGGGCCGCAATCTGTTGAGCACGCTGGGCGAAAATGATCGTTTTGCTTTAATCCCCGAAATGACTTCAATTTATGAAGTGATGAAAGCTGAGGCTGAGGGTGCAATTGAAGCTGAGATTATTTCCGCCATGGAAATGGATGCGGCACAGCAGGATAAAATTACTGCTGCGCTACAGAAGCGTTTGGGACGTGAAGTTAAACTCGTTACCAGTATTGACCCATCATTAATGGGTGGCGCGATCATTCGCGCTGGCGATCTGGTGATTGACGGTTCGATTCAAAGTCGTCTGAAGGCCATGACAACGTCAATGGCCCGTTGAACAGAGTAATGTCTGATCTTAAACAGCAAGATATTTGAATCGATAATTGAGGAATAGTAATGCAACTTAACCCAACTGAAATCAGTGATCTGATTAAGAAGCGAATTGAAAGCTTCGAAGCCGGCACTGAGGCACGTACAGAGGGTACTGTTGTTTCTGTAACGGATGGTATCGTACGTATCCACGGACTTGGCGACGTCATGTCCGGGGAAATGATCGAATTCTCCAACGGAATCTACGGTCTGGCTCTGA
>JBMZDK010000313.1:0-4649 GCA_049614265.1 Thiolinea sp. | reverse complement strand
GGAACATGCTCAAAATGCCCATCTTCCGGTACCACCGGCAGAAATTTAGTATTTTGCTGAAATCCGTCGTACAGTAATTGTGAAATGACCACGCCTTCAAAATTAACGCCGCGTCCACCTTCCTGGTCTTCGCCCATAAACCGTTGATGATACAAAGGCGTACACACCAGCAAGACAAAATCTGCCTGCTCAATTTCATGCTCCATCCAGCGCTGCCAGCCCTGTGCCGGAAAACCCGGAACATACTGATCGATCCAGCTTTCCACACCTTCCGCCCGCAAGCGATTCGCCAGATTCAGTACGAAATCACGGTGTTCGTCGCTGTCGTGGCTATAGCTAATAAAAACGCGGGGCGGTTGTGGCATGGTTGAATGTGATTCCTGCTTTGAAACGCTGATTGTTACTCCTGATTGCATTAAAGCAGAATTTCGATTTTTGATCATCCCAAACACTTAGTCTGCTGGCTGTAGTAAGGGCTTTAATGCACAATATGCGGACTAAACCCAGTTGAGTACAGTATGCAAAGACAACGACTCCCCGGAACACCTGAACCCGCTCATTATTTCCAAGGCTGCGAAGACAACACCATCGCCGGTGATTCATGGGGCGATCCGGGCCAAACAGCTGTCATACTACTACACGGCGGCGGTCAAACCCGCCATGCCTGGAAAGGAGCGGGTGAAAAGCTGGGGGAGGCCGGTTTTTACACGCTGTCACTGGATTTAAGGGGGCATGGTGATTCCAGCTGGATTAATGACAGTGTGGGCTATACGGAAGCCAAAATGGCGGCCGATCTGGCTTGTGTGCTGGAGCAAGCTGAGATCAGGCAGCCAATACTGGTTGGTGCCTCTCTTGGCGGGCTGACGGCCTTGAGTGCGATTGGGCAGAAGGTGGTCGATGCGCGTGCTCTGGTGTTGGTTGATATTGTGCCGGGTTTTGAAGAGGCCGGGGCACGTCGTGTATTGCAGTTTATGGCAATGGGGCAACAGGGTTTTGCCTCGCTGGAAGAAGTATCAGCTGCCATTGCTATGTATCAGCCACAGCGGAAAGCCAAACGTAACCCGGATGGACTGGCGAAGAATATCCGTTTGGGTGACGACGGGCGTTATTACTGGCATTGGGATCCGGCGTTTTTACAGCGCTCAGAGCGGGACTATAAAACCGTTCAGGCTAAACTGCATGCTTACGCAGAAGAGCTGACGTTACCGACTTTACTCGTACGCGGTGGTTTGTCGGACTTGCTGACTGACGAAAGTACGAATAAATTCCTGAATGCCTGTCCGCATGCGGAATACACGAATATCACCGATGCTGCACACATGGTGGCCGGGGATCGGAATGATATATTTACAGAGGCTGTGGTGGATTTTTTGAGGAGGCTTTAGTGAAACAGCGCCCGGATATAAACGAAACCAGCCTGATTGGCTTACTCACTTTTATCGCCTTTGGTTTTTTGTTCACCTATTTACTGGGCTGGAACACCCGCCCCGGCGAAGCCGCTAACCAAACTGCTGCTGTTCTGGGTAGTCTGCTACTCCTGGTTCCCGGTCTTTTCTCCATCCTCAAACGCAGTAACAGCGAACAAAATCCGCCTCAGTGGTTCGTCTTTCATGTTCTGGCCTCAGTTGCCGGAGCCACGCTTATTTTTCTGCATGCAGCGGGTGGTAGTTGGTTATCACCACCGGGTTTTATACTGCTGATTCTTATTTTTTTGCTGGTGCAGGGGATTCTGGCGCGGTTATTACTGGCACGTAAACTCAGCCACCTGTTTGCTGCTTCCACTCCGGCATTTAATGTTAATCAGCCACTGCAAACTGATCGCAAAGCGCTGGCAGCGCTTATTGCAGCAAAAACGACGCTGCTCAAACAACTGGATGCACAGGCTGATGAAGCGCTGTTTTCCCCGACCTTAAAACACTGGCTTCAGTCGCCATGGCTAACCCTGCGTTATCAATTGATGATTGAACAGGAATATAAACGGGTAGGTGCGCGCCGCAATGCCGGTAAGCTGCTGGCTTATTGGCGGCGGTTACACATGTTGCTGGCAGTGGTGTTTTTTGTGGGTTTGCTGGCACATATTGTTGTGGTGTTGTTTTTTGCCGGTTATGCGGCGGGCGGCAGTGAAATCTACTGGTGGCATATTGCGGACTGGGGAGGGAATACGTAATGGCGCAGTTGGCTTTAATGATTGACCTTGAACGCTGTACCGGTTGTAAAAGCTGCGAAGCAGCCTGCAAACAAACCAATGCCCTTGGCCCGCACACCTACCGTAATCGTGTGATGTGGTTTAGTGATCAGCATACTTTAGAAGCAACTGCTGTACCTTCCGGGGCGCTTAACTTCCTCACCGTCACCTGTCAACAATGCGAGCGTCCGGCCTGCCTGCGTGCCTGTCCGGTAAATCCGAAAGCGATTAGTAAAGATCCGGAAACCGGTGTGGTGAAAATTGATGAGTCACGCTGTACCGGTTGTGGCGAGTGCGCGATTTCCTGCCCCTATGGCGCCATCGGCTATAACGCGGAACAACATCATGCGGTGAAGTGTGATTTATGTTCAACGAGGCGTGAACAGGGTGCTGGCCCGGCCTGTGCCAGCGTGTGCCCAACTCGGGCGATTAGCTTTGGGGAGCGGGATGACTTGCTGGAACAAGCGCGACATGATGAGCGTGAACTGCTGGAGCATGATCATTTTCTGCAGGGGCCGGGGACGGTTTATTTGAAACGAGGGGGATTTAAAGCCTCAGAAAAGAACCACGATATTAGAATCCCAGCCCTAATCGCAGACCAAAGCGCCCGCGCCAACCTAAACGCATCAGTCACCACCAAAACCTACAGCCCCAATCATCGCCAGCAAATCACTCAGCGACCGGAAACTATCATTCCCGGTGGCTGTAACATCTGCTTCAATGCTTGTCCGGTGAAATATCACTTTCGCGGTGATGAGCTGGTGAATGTCTACGGTAATGATGACGATCCGGTATTTGAAGGCCGGATATGCCCTAAATCACAAATGACGCTACAAATGTATGGCAGTGACCAAAGGGTGCTCCGGCCATTAAAACGAGTGGGTGCGCGCGGAGAAGGCAAGTTTGAGCCGGTTAGTTGGGATGAAGCGCTGGGTGATATTGCTGCACGGCTGACAACAGTGCGTGAAGAATACGGCAGCAAGGCGCTGGCGATTCAGGCCGGTTCACGTACTGGTGTGCTGAATTTGCTTGGTGCGATCCCGTTGTTCTCGCAGCTCTGGGGGACTGCCAATGTCGCCTCTACTGAACCGTTCTGTGATATCAGTAAGGTAGTGGCTCTGGGTATGACCATGGGGTCTACGATGTTAGGCAATGTCTATACCGAAGATGACATCGGCAGTGCAGCGATGTATGTCTATATTGGCGACAATCAGGCTGAAACCCGCCCGGTAAATTTTGGTCTGGTCAATGGCTGGCGGCTGAAGAATAGGGCGAAGATGGTGGTGGTTGATCCACGTCTGACCGCGACAGCGAGTAAGGCGGATCGCTGGCTGGGGATCCGGCCCGGCACTGATTTGGCGCTGGCGCTGGCGCTGGCGCATACGATTTTCAGTGAAGATTTAGCGGATCTGACGTTCTGCCGGGATTGGGTGCTGGGTTGGGAAAACTGGCGTGATTTTATTGTGGAGCGAGGCTATGACGCGTCATGGGCGGCGCCGATCACCGATCTGGCAGCAGAGGATATCAAAACGCTGGCACGTGAAATTGCGGCCTCGGATGGCTGTATGATTTTCCTCAGTCGTGGCATTAATCAACATAGCAATGCCGCGCAGACCAATCGCGCGTTTATGTTTGTAGCAGCAATTACCGGTAACTGGGGACGTAAGGGCGGTGGTTTCTTTAATGTTTCTGCTGAGCCGGACTGGAGTAAGCCAACAGTACCACCGGAACGGGCTGCTGAAATGGTTCCGGCGATTAATAAAAGCCCGGCAGGCTGGCTGGATGCGATGTTGGGGGAAGATGTTTATCCATTAAAAGCCTTAATTACCGGTAATAATCCGCTGGGACAGTGGCCCAACCAGAATAAGGCGCGTCGTGCGGTGGCGAATCTTGATCTGGTGGTTCACATGGATTTATACCTGAATGAGACGTCGCAGTATGCGGATTATGTGCTGCCGATGGTAAGCGGGGCGGAGAAGGGCGGCCCGGCCCGATTGGCAGAAGATCGGCGGATTGTATGGAATGACCGCATGATGGAACCGCCGGGAGAGGCGAAGTCAGATCACTGGTTCTGGATTGAGCTGGGTAAGCGTTTTGGTTTTGACGATGTATTGAAAGAAGAATACAAAGAACCACGTGTGCTGTGGGAGGACGTGGTACGGGCTTCGACACCAAGCCTGCGTGGGGTGACGATTAAACGCTTGCTGAGTAAGCCAAACCGGACAGTGCGGTTTCCGGTAGCGACCGAGGAATGTGAAGAAACCGGGACACTCTATCTACCGGGCGCAAAAACCTTTAATCAGCCGGAAGGAAAGCGTTTTCCGACACCGAGTGGCAAACTGGAATTCTGGACGGAGCAGTTAGAAGCGGATTGCCGTTTAATGGGCTTGTCGGCGTTGCCTGAGTTCTACAGTGAAGCAGGGCAGCTGGTGGATTTGCCTTGTGTGGAAGCAGTGGATGTTAA
>JBMZDK010000312.1:0-4660 GCA_049614265.1 Thiolinea sp. | reverse complement strand
CAGGTCATCATGGCCGGGCCATTGCCTTTGCGAATACGACTGGCATCTTCAGATAAAGTCACATCCAGTCGCCAGTGCAAGGTATTTTCAATGGCCCAGTGTCCCCGCACTGCCTTAGCAAACCGTTCAGCATCTGCCGAAATGGAGCTAATAAATAAGCGTTGTTCCACCGTCACTTTAGCACCTTGTATACATTCCCGCTCAACCATACCAATGCTGCGAAGCCCGGCCCACTGGTCTGGTTTGGGTAAGGTAGACAAATCTTCAGTCACCCAATAACGACGAATATCCAGACGCCCATGACCTTTATCAACCTCTTCGGCATATGCATAAGGTACGGAATGGAACTGATGAGCCTGGGCGGTTTGAAAGTAATCAGCCACCGCATCATGCAGGTTGCTCTGATTGCCCTTTAACCCCATCACATAATCGCCTTTCTGCTCCCGAATCTGTTTAGCTATTTCACGCTGGCATCCCATCGCATCCAGCGTCACAATACATCCTTTCAGTTCCAGTAATTTCAGCAGTTTGGGGATCGCCGTAATTTCATTCGACTTTTCATCGGTGGCCTCCTGAGCTAAAACTAAACGGTTGCGGCAAGCCCAGGCAGTTACCATATGTAGTGCCTTGCTACCGCCAGAACGGTCACGGGAACCCCGGGCAGTTTTGCCATCCACTGCGATAATGTCCTCAGTTTTTTGTTTGATAGCCTGAGTCCAGTTCATAAAACAGTCCCGAAACTTCACAGGAGAAAGTCGTGTGATGACGTACTCAATGCAGTCATGCGAAGGAATCCCATTGGTCAAAGGAACAAAACGCCGGAGCCAATCCAGTTTGGAGTGGCCAAAATCTTCAATGGCTTCCCAGCCTTTAGCGCCGCTACACACTGCGCTGACCACCAAAAACAGAATATCTGGAAGGGCATGGCGCTTGTTTCGCTCTATACGAGGGTCTTCAAGTGGGGCAAAATACTCAAGCAGGTTGGCACTCATGAGGGAACTCCTGAACAAAAACCGGAGTATCGCTAAATGCATTGTTTTTACGCAAATTTATATGCGGTCGCCCTGGGCGGTTTTGACATGATTTTTTCGATTTGGAATTGCTTATTGCCAGTGTAGTAGGCAGCGGTGATTTCAGTTGTGCTCATGGTGTTTTGTTCCTTATTCACTCACAGAATGTAATTTATTCCAATCAAACTCCACCCCGACTCCCGGTGTCGAGGGCGCAACCGCCAGGCAATCCTCAACCACTAAGGGGCGCTTAGTATATTCATCAATCGGGAAACTATGCACCTCAATCCATCCGGCATTCTCACGCCCGGAAACCAGGCTGACATGCAGCTCCTGCATACCGTGGCTGCAAACCGGTATGCCATGCTGTTGGGATAACTCAGCCACCGCTAGCCAGCCAGTAATTCCACCGCAGTTCGATGCATCTGGCTGAATAAACGATAGACCAGCATCGGCAAAAGCATAGCCAAATTCATGGATCGTGTGCAGGTTTTCACCCATCGCCAGTGGCATACCGGTAGCATCAGCAATTTGCTTAAAGCCATGATAATCATCCGGAATCGTCGGTTCTTCAAACCACAGCAGATTATAGGGCTTAAAGGCATCTGCTGCCGCAATCGCCTGTTCCACGCTCATGGAGTAATTCGCATCAACCATAAAGGCTATATCATCACCGATTAACTCGCGTACTGCTTTAATCCGGGACACGTCGTCAGCCAGTGAGGGCTGGCCAATTTTGATTTTGATGCCGTTGAAACCACGGTTCAGATAGGACTGAATACTAGCCAGCAATTTGGGCAATGGAAAATTCAGGTCAATGCCACCACAATAGGCTTTGCAACGATCAGCCGCACCACCCGCCATCTGCCATAAGGCCTGACCGCTTTGTTTGCCACGTAAATCCCACAGTGCAATATCAACGGCTGAAATGGCGAACGACGCAATCCCACCCCGCGCGACATAATGCACATGCCACTGCATTGCGTCATACAAACCTTCAATATCATCAGCGTCCCGGTTTAGCAGGAAGGGCGTTAGATCATGCTCAATCATTGCCTTAATCGCATGGCCACCGCGCCCGCCGGTGTAGGTATATCCTGTACCTTCGGAGCCATCTTCCAGCGCCACTGTGGCAGTAATCAATTCGAAATGAGTGTGGTCACCGTGTTTAGCATCCATCAGTACTTCTGCCAGCGGCACATTGAACAATTGTGTCTTGATTGCTTTGATTTTCATAGGAAGAGCAATCAAGCCATCAAAAATTCGGCACAACGATCACCCAGCATCATTGCCGGAGCGTTCGTATTCCCGGCATTAATATTAGGCACAGCGGACATATCACACACACGCAGGTTATCAACACCGCGCACACGCATTTGTGCATCCAGCACAGCCATAGGGTCGTTGTCTGAACCCATACGGGCGGTTCCTGATGGATGGTAATTGGTTTTCACAAAGCGTTTGCAGTGCGCCGCCAAAGCCTCGTCGGATAACTCATCAGGAGCGGGAATCGCGATACGTTCAATATGCTTGGATAGTGGCGAGGTTTGAAACGCTTCAACGAAGAATCGTTGCCCGGCGATCATTTCTTTCATGTCGTCAGGGTTTTTTAGCAAGTTTGGCGAAACCAATGGCATGTCCAGCGGATTAGCAGAACGCAGACGTACTTCGCCACGAGACTTTGGTTTGATCACCACCGTTGTCACGGTTAAACCATAACCATCATTCAGCAGGCTTTGTGTGTCACGATCAAGATAGACAATGGGCACACAAAAAGCCTGAATGCTTGGCGGGGCCTCACGATCGTTGGGGTTAACGAAAGCGCCCGCTTCGACACCGGCTGATGTAATAGGGCCACTGCCAAAGAGTTTAAATTGCAAACCGTTCTTTAGCATCCTCCAGCCAACACCCTGTTTATAATAGCCGTAAGGCCCATTGGCCAGAGCGGTGATAGGAACTTCAGGATGGTCAATCAAATTCTGGCCTACGCCCGGTAAATCGGCTGCAACATCGATGCCGTGTTCTTTAAGGTGGTCAGCCGGGCCGATGCCAGACTGCATCAGCAATTTGGGCGTCATCAAGGCTCCCGCAGTGAGAATGATGTCGCCGCTTGAATAGACAGTCTGTGTGACTCCGGCCTTGTCTTTATATTCCACGCCTACCGCTCGCCCGTTTTCAACGATAAGCCGTAATACTTCCGCATGTAATTCAACTTTCAGGTTCGGGTTATCTGCCTGTGGGCTGATATAAGCATAAGCGGCGGAACTGCGTTTGCCATGCCGATTCATGAATTGATAGAAACCGACTCCGCGCTGCGAAACACCGTTAAAATCCGGGTTGAAGGGTTCTCCCAACCCCTGCACGGCCTGTACGAACCAGCGCGACATCGTGTCAATATGCCCCGGATCAGAAACAAGCATAGGGCCATCCGTACTATGAAAATCATTATTCAAACGATTGTTGGATTCCATACGCCGGAAATGGGGCAATACCTGTTCCCAACCCCATTTTTCTTTAGCATTATTACTGCCGATTGTATCCTGCCATTCATCATAATCACTCGGCCTGCCGCGCATGTATACCTGAGCATTAACCGAGGAGCCACCTCCTAGTACATGGCCCTGTGGAATGTCATGTTGTCGTCCATCCAAATGGGCCTGCGGCGTAGTCTTGTGATACCGCATGAATTTAGAGCCATTTATCATCTTGAATATGCCCGGCGGCATATCCAGCAAAGGATGTCTGTTTGAATGTCCCGCTTCCAGCATAAGTACCCTGGCATTACCTTCTGATGCCAGACGTGCCGCTGCCACACAGCCTGCGGAGCCACCGCCCACTACAATATGATCGTATTCTCTTTTCATCGCTTAGAAGGCTCTGTTATTGATTCCCGTTCCACAAGCTCACACTCCAATTTAGTTAGCGGATGGCGTTTTTGTCCAACCGGCCCATGAAATAATTGTTCAACCACCCATCGACCCATAGCACGATCGGCCAAGTTGACTGTTGTTAGCGGTGGGGAGACATGGCGGGCAATCTCATCGTCATCGTACCCAATCACTGAAACGTCATCCGGTATTGATAATCCCATTTCTTTTAACGCTTCGTAACATCCCACCGCCATACGATCATTCTGACAAAAGATAGCTGTTGGCGGGGTAGTTAGGGCCATGAGATGCCGCGTACCTTCGTAACCAGAGCTGGGTAACCAGTTACCTTCTACCACCAGCTCTTCTGCGTAAGGTAAGTCTGCGGAAGCTAATGCATTGCGATAGCCACGCAGCCTGCCACTAGCGCACTCCATAAAAAGCTCGCCGGTAATAATGCCGATTCGCCTGTGGCCCACCTTGATCAACTCCTGAGTTGCTGTATGGCCGCCTGCAATTTCGCTGGGTATCACTGATGGGAACGCCAGGTCGTTGCTGTAACAGTTAAGAAGAAAGACGGGTATATTGGCTTGTTGCAGTTTTTCGGGCACCTGGATTTCGCGGGTAAACACACAAGCATAAATAATGGCAGCAACCTGCTGATCAATGTAGTGCTGGAGTATTTTTGGCTCCTGAATAGGGTCATTGTGAGTTTCAGATAACATCACGATATTGCCGGTCGCCTTGACCGCCTGCATGATGCCGTCAAATGCGTTCACGCCT
>JBMZDK010000311.1:0-4699 GCA_049614265.1 Thiolinea sp. | reverse complement strand
CGTTTGATCACGGCACTATCATTGAACACGCCCGAGAGCGCCTACGCCAGAAAGCTTTGTATTCCATCGTACCTGCCTACGCGCTGCCGGAGAAATTCACTCTGCCTGAATTGCAGCACTTACATGAGGTATTAATCGGCAAGGAAATCCAGAAAAAATCCTTTCGCCGCCGCATTGAACAAGCGGGCTTACTGATTGATACCGGCGAGAAGCATTCAGATGGCAGTGGTCGTCCGGCAGCGTTATATAAAATGAAGGAAAAATCCGGCGACTATACCTTTTTGCGTAATCTTGAGGGCTGATATTTCTGCCAGGTACGTGCGCAAAGGTTTTCATGGCGCTTTAGGCCATTATTTCATTAGCTGATGGTTTTGAGCATTTGAAAACATTTACCGCACTGCTTACCATAGCCCGCTTTCAGCACATCGAAATCAGGATCAGTGCCTAATGAAACTCTCAGCCTTCGGCGACAAGTTCACTGCCAACAGCGGCATCGTCGATCTCATGGACGACATTAATATCGCCTTTAATGAAAATCCCGATATGTTGTTCCTCGGTGGCGGCAACCCGGGCCGCATCCCGGAAATGGAAGCGATTTTTCGCGAACGCCTGCATGAGTTGAATAATAATGAGCAGGAACGCTTCAATCTGCTTGGTTTGTATCAATCCACCAAAGGCGAAAATGCCTTTCGGGCAGCGGTGGCAGAACTGTTGAAAAATGAATTTGGCTGGGATCTCAGCGCCAAAAACATCGCTATTTCCAACGGCAGTCAGGCGGCTTTCTTTGTCCTGTTCAATATGTTCGCCGGGCCAACCAGTGAAGGAAAACACCGCACCCTGCACTTTCCCATGGCCCCGGAGTACATCGGTTATAGCGACGCCGGACTCAGCGAAAACACGTTTAGCGCTACCCGCCCGGACATTGAGCGGCTGGAGGATAATCTATTTAAGTATCGTGTTGACTTCGATCAGCTCAATATTGACGATTCTATTGCTGCGCTATGCGTATCACGCCCGACTAACCCAACCGGTAATGTGCTGACGGATAATGAAATCAGCCAGCTTGATCAACTGGCAAAAGCACACGATATTCCATTCATTATTGACGGCGCTTACGGCCTGCCCTTCCCGAGTATCATCTTTAATGACGCCAAGCCACATTGGAATGACAACACCATTCTGATTCTGAGCCTGTCAAAAATTGGCCTGCCCGGCGTGCGTACCGGCATTATTGTCGCCAATGAAGACGTGATTAACGCTTATGGTAATGCCAGTACCGTGATCAACCTTGCAGGCGGCAATCTCGGCCCTGCCTTGTCTAAACCGTGGTTTACCTCCGGCGATATACTGCAATACAGTCAGGATTTAGTAAAACCGTTCTATCAAAACAGTGCGCAACAAGCCGTCACCTGGTTTCGGGAAGCATTGGATGACCTGCCATACCACATCCATAAACCGGAAGGCGCAATTTTCCTCTGGCTGTGGTTTGAAGGATTACCCATCAGCAGTCAGGAACTGTATCAACGTCTCAAAAAGCGCGGTGTGCTGGTCATTCCAGGACATAACTTCTTCCCTGGTATCGAACCGGGCTGGCAACATACACAGGAGTGTATTCGGGTTTCGCATGCCCAGAATGGCAAAGTCGTCCAGGCAGGCATTAAAATTATCGCGGAGGAAATCAAAAACGCTTATAATTAAGCAATAAAACACCCTAATCATGCAGAGGGTTCATGAAAACAAAAATATTATCACTCATGATTGCCGTCGTATTGCCATTTTCGGTACAGGCGACAGACATCAAACCCGCTATCGTATATGGCACTAACACCAAATCCGATAAATCCTTTAACAAATCAGTGTCTGATGGCGTCAAGCGTTTCAGTGCAGAGACAAAAATTAAAGTTCGTAAGTTTGAACCAAGCGATGATTCACAAATCGAAATGGCCATCCGCAAAATGGCTGAGCGTGGTGCAAATCCTATCTTATTAGTCAGCTCTGACCAGAAACATGCTCTGGAAACAGTAGCAGAGGATTTTCCGAATACCCGTTTTTCTGTCATCGGTACGATAGTCGATCGCCCTAATGTGCGCTCCATCACCTTCCGTGAAGAACAGGGCGCGTTCCTCGCAGGCGCTTTGGCAGCAATGTTTTCACAAACCGGAAAGGTCGGTTTCATTGGCGGCAAAGACAACCCATCCACCTGGAAAATTGCCTGCGCCTACGAACAGGGCGTTGAACACATTAATAATGATGCCGAAGTGTATCAAAACATGATAGGCAGCACTGACTCAGCCTGGGACAACCCTGCCATAGGTAATAAACTGGCCAAATCACAAATGGATAATGGGGTAGACATAATATTCGCAGCAGCGGGTAAATCAGATACTGGAATCTTCCAGGCCGCCGAAGAAAATAGCAAACATGTCATTGCGACAAATATCAATCAAAACTCGCTATACCCCGGCACTATACTGGCATCCATGATAAAGAAAGTGGAAACAGCTGCTTACAAGACATTCAAATCCAGTGCAGAGGGCACATGGTCAGCAGGCATTAACTCCCTTGGTTTGGCCGAAGGCGGTATTGGTCTGATAACCGATCAGCATAATGAAGTATTAGTTACGCCTTATTTACAGAAAATAATGGCTGTCGAAAAAGCGATTATTGATGAAAATATTATCATTCATAATTATACGGCAAATAATCGGTGCCATTGATGGCCGCACAAAAAATTGCTTGAAATTTTACCAACATCCAGATTTAGCTTTCTGGATACCAGTAAGAACAGTAGCTCCTGATGTTTGGTGAACATCCGTTACAAACAAACATGGACAATCAAAACCTAAGTCGTGATGTTTAATGAACCATGGTTTACACTGAAAACCATCATTAGTGGGAACGGCTTTTAGTCCTATGTCAGAAATTAAATTTAGCAAAGAAGAAAAGGCTGTACTGGTACAGAAAATCAAATTGTACTTTGCCGAAGAACTGGATCAGAAAATTGGCCAGTTTGATGCTGAGTTCCTGATTGATTTTATCGGTGAGGAAATGGGGACTTATTATTATAACCGGGGCATTCAGGATGCACAGCTAGCCCTGAATCATAAGATTGAGGAGATTTCTGATGCACTTTATGATCTTGAAAAGCCGGTAACCTTCCACAAAACATAGGTTTTATGACCAAAAACCCGCCAGATATAGCGGGTTTTCAGCTTAAGATATTTGTTGCTTTAATGACACACAGTCCCTCTAACCGGTGCCATAACGCTTGGCAAAGACAATCGATGGCTTGCCATTAAAGTCATAACACTGCAATGTGGCCCCTAACTGAGCAACACTGCCAGCACGCCGTAAGACACGAAGGTAATTACCCTCCCAGTTACCAACATTAATCGTTGGAGCTCCAGGCGCTGGCCTCAGAACTTCGCAGGCACGACGTGTTTGCTGAATATTAACGACTTTAAACCCCCGGTTTCCGACCTGCTGAAAGCTGGCTGTATAGTTATTACAACCACCAATACCAGCCATTGCTGTATCGCCTACCTCCATCGAGATCTCCAGCTCACTTGGACAACGGTTACCGTATATAGAGTATAAGCGCCAGCGTGAACCCAACAAAGATGGCCCACCACTATTCAGGGGACAAGCACCGCTTGGTAGTGGCGTTACCGCTTCTGTATCAGTGTCAGTGTCAGCGAGCAAATTTGTACCCCATAAAGCAAGGGGTAATAACAAGAGCTGTCTTCGGGACACAGGCATTTTGTCAACATTTACTTCAGTTGTTTTCATAGATCCCTCTCTCCTTGATTAGGCTTGATTAAAGTTCTTTAAAAGTTGTAGGGTTTTGGCAACACATAGATTATAGAATATACATTTACAACTTGCTGTACAGAATATGTAATCAAGTGTATCCAGATTGCAACAAATATCAGGCTTTCGCTGGCAAATCCACCTCAAAAGCTTCCTCTAACCGTCCCCATTCAAAAAATGGCCCCGGATCCGTTTTGCGCCCGGGAGCAATGTGTTCATGTCCGGTGACCCTCTCAGGGCTTAATTGAGGATAAAATCCACAAAGCTCTTCTATTACCCCTATTAATTTCACATATTGAGCATCGGTAAATTCAACATAATCACTACCTTCTAACTCAATGCCGATAGAGAAATCATTACACTTATTCCTCCCTTTAAATTGAGAAATACCAGCATGAAAAGCCCGGTAATGGAATGGCACATATTGCACTAATTCTCCACAACGCCTGATCAATAAATGACTGGCAACCCTGAGATGACAAATATCGGCAAAAAAATCATGTTCATTTGGATCTAAACAATTGGTGAAAAGCTGATCAATAGCTTGCCCACCAAATTCACCTGGTGGCAAACTGATGTTATGGATCACAATAAGTGAAGGGGCCTCCCTTCCAGGGCGGCCATCAAAATTTGGGGAGGGACACTGTCTTGCTTCAGACATCAGGCCGGTGGTCAAATCAATAGACATATTTCTCCTTTCGATTGTAATTTTATGTTAATAATAACTCTCAGCAGGCTAAAATTTTACTCTAAAAGGATATATTAAAAACAAATCATAAATTAAATTTATGTATAAATAATAAAAACACATAGCCCAATTAAAGTTTAATTTTTACCCACTAATAATTATTTATTAATTCTTTATTAAGAAAGTTCAACTTATACTTCA
>JBMZDK010000310.1:0-4707 GCA_049614265.1 Thiolinea sp. | reverse complement strand
GGTTCGTAAGAAAGCGATGTCAGCACACTAAGGAGCCGGATCATGAGTACAGATACAAGCAAACCGGTGATTGAGCTGGTTGATATTGAAAAACATTTTGGCGCGGTGATTGCGCTGGCCGGTGTGTCATTTTCGGTTTATCCCGGCGAGTGTCACTGTCTGCTGGGTGACAACGGTGCGGGTAAATCCACTTTTATTAAGACCATGTCCGGTGTGCATCAGCCTACCAGCGGCACGATTAATATGGGTGGTAAACAGATGCATTTCAACAGCCCACGCCAGGCGATGGAGGCTGGAATTGCCACGGTTTATCAGGATCTGGCGATGATTCCGCTGATGTCAGTGACGCGGAACTTCTGGATGGGGCGTGAGCCGCGTAAAGGCATCTGGCCGTTCAGCTATTTTGATTTTGATAAAGCCAATAGCACCACCATGTCAGAAATGTCGAAGATGGGGATTAATTTACGTGAGCCTGGTCAGGCAGTGGGGACGCTATCGGGTGGTGAGCGCCAGACGGTGGCGATTGCGCGTGCGGTGTACTTCGGTGCGAAATGCCTGATTCTGGACGAGCCGACTTCTGCGCTGGGTGTGCGCCAGACTTCTAATGTGCTGGCGACGGTGGATAAAGTGCGTAAAAGTGGTGTAGGCGTTGTCTTCATCACTCACAATGTGCGCCATGCGATGGCGGTGGGTGATCGTTTCACAGTGCTGAATCGTGGGAAGACGTTAGGTACGGCAAAACGCGGTGATATTACAGCGGAAGAGTTACAGGACATGATGGCGGGTGGCCAGGAAATGGCTCAGCTGGAAGGTTCGCTGGGGGGAACGGTGTAATGTTAAATTTTTGCTTAATTGGTGCAGGTCGTATTGGTAAAGTACATGCACTAGCAGTACAAGGCGTACCCGGTACGCGCATCAGCCATATCGTTGATGCTTTCCCGCAATCAGCAGAAGCATTGGCAGCAGATTTTGGTGCTGAAGTCGTTAGCGAAGATGAAGCGTTTGCGAATGAAAGTATTGATGCCTATATCATCGCGAGTTCAACCGATACGCATTCTCCTCTGTTGGAACGCTGTGCCGCCGTTGGTAAACCGGTGTTTTGTGAAAAGCCGATTGATCTGGATTATGCCCGTGCTGAACAATGCAGTCAGGCTGTGGCAGAGGCGGGTATTACCTGCATGCTCGGATTTAACCGCCGTTTCGACCCACAGTTCAGCGAAATGAAGCGTCGTCTGGCTGCAGGGCAAATCGGCAGGCTGGAAACGCTGATTATCACCAGCCGTGATCCGGCACCACCGCCGTTGGAATACATCAATGTATCAGGTGGTTTGTTTCGCGACATGATGATTCATGACTTTGACATTGCGCGCTGGATGCTGGATGAAGAACCGACACGTATTTATGCCACCGGCAGTGTGCTGGTTGATCCGGCGATTGGTGAAGCGGGCGATGTCGACACGGCCAGCGTTACATTGAGTACGGCCAGTGGCGCTATTGCAGTGATTACCAATAGCCGCCGCGCCAGCTATGGCTATGACCAGCGTATCGAAGCCTTTGGCGCAGAAGGTATGTTGCAGGCGAATAATAATACCGATACCAATCTGGTATTTTCCGGTGATAAGGGTGTGGTGGCAGACAAGCCGCAATACTTCTTCCTGGAGCGGTACGCGGATGCTTATCGTCTGGAATTGACACACTTTGTTGAATCATTACAGCAGGGCAGTAAGCCACTGACAGATGCGGCGGACGGCCTGGCGGCACTGCGTTTGGCGGATGCGGCGTTCCAAAGCCTGCAAAGTGGCCAGCCGGTCGATTTGTGAGTCGGTGATTCGTGTGGTCATGGATGATGGCAAATGAGTAAAGCCAAGGCTGCCAATACTGCTGTGCCGCAGATTTTGCCGGATAGTGTGGAGAGTCTGCACACCCTGATTGTGCAGCATCAGGATAAGCTCAGTGCGCGGCTTAAGGTTGTTGCAGCCTGGCTGGTTGAGCACCCGCAGCAGGTGCCGCTGAGTACATTAGCTGAGATTGCGACAGAAGCGGGTGTGCACGCTTCTACGCTGGTGCGGTTCGCCAATTACTTTGGTTTTGATGGCTTTTCCGGCTTGCAGAAACTGTATAAATCGCAGTTGATGGAACATCCGCGTAACTACCGCGAACGTATTAGTCAGCTTAAACAGCGGCAGGGTAGTAGTGCCAGTGATACACCGGAAAAACCGGTACGTTTACTGGAAGAATTCACCGAGGGCAATTTGCTGGCGCTGGAATTGCTACGCCAGCAAACCCGGCCGGAAGTCCTGGATGCTGCGGTACAGACCCTGAACGCAGTGGATGAAGTGTTTCTGTGTGGCCTACGCCGGATGTATCCGGTGGCAACCTATTTCCATTACACGCTAAGCCATCTGGATGTGCGTTGCCATTTGATTGATGGTAATGGCGGCATGGAAAAAGAGCAGATTAGCTGGGCGGGTGAAAACTCGGCGCTGATTGCGATTACCTTTAACCCTTATACACCGGTGACGGCTGAGGTCGTACATGCTGCTGCTGAACAGGGCTGTAAGATTATCCTGATTACCGACAGCGAGCTTTGTCCGTTAGCGGGCCTGGCGGATCACTTGTTTGTGGTGCGTGAAGCCGAAGTACGGGCGTTTCGCTCGCTGAACTCTACTCTGTGTCTGGCACAAACCCTGTGTGTGGCATTAGGTTATGAACGGCAGCTTGAGTTAGATCAGTAGTCACGCAAAACCTCACTCCTCAATCTATCTTAACCGGCAATTTTTCTGTGCCGCACTATGTGCTGTTCTAATTATAGAAAATTTATTCCCTTTTCATTCCATTCTGGAAAATTCATTCCAAAAAGCTCATAATACTCCCATTCCCTGAATCACAGAACATGGATTGATATGACCTTATTACGTCGCCCACAACCTGAGTCTAACGGGCGTTACCAACACATCACACCTGAAAATGCTGACTGGCAATATGTCGGTTTTGACGCTTACGATTTGAAGCCTGGTCAGACGCTGGAGTTAGCTGGAACCGACAATGAACTCTGTCTGGTTTTGCTGTCCGGTAAAGCAGATATCAGTGCCGGTGATGACAGTTTTACTAATGTCGGTGATCGGATGGATGTCTTTGAGGATAAGGCGCCACATGCCGTTTATGTTACCAATGGTGTTGATGTTAGCGTAACTGCAAATACTGATGTTGAGTTGGCAGTGTGTGCTTCACCGGGGCAGGGTAATCATGCTACGCGCTGGATCAAGCCGGAAGATATGTCACGCGAAACCCGTGGTGAAGGCACGAATGTGCGCCATGTTTGCAATATCCTGCCGCAGGATGAGCCAGCCGACAGCTTATTGGTGGTAGAGGTGAAAACACCGGGTGGTAACTGGTCAAGCTATCCGCCACATAAGCATGATGCTGATAATATCCCCCATGAGTCGTATTTAGAAGAAACCTATTATCACCGCCTCAATCCTTCGCAGGGCTTTGTCTTCCAGCGTGTGTTTACGGATGAGCTGGATATTGATGAAACCATGAGTGCCAGCGATAAAGATGTGGTGATGGTGCCACGTGGTTACCATCCGGTAGGCGCGCCACATGGTTATGATTCCTATTACCTCAATGTAATGGCCGGGCCGACCCGCACCTGGATTTTTAAGAATCACCCGGATCATGAGTGGATGCTGAAGTGAGTGTGAAAAATCTGGACATTATTTGTTTAGGCCGGGCCGCCGTTGATTTCTATGGTGATCAGGTCGGCAGCCGCCTTGAAGATATGGGTAGCTTTTCCAAATATCTTGGCGGTTCGTCCTGCAATATCGCCTATGGCTGCTCCCGTTTAGGCCTTAACTCAGCGATGTTGACGCGGGTCGGCGATGAGCATATGGGACGCTTTGTGCGTGAGGAACTGGAACGGGTTGGCGTTGATGTTTCGCATGTGGTGACAGACAAAGAGCGCCTGACCGGTTTGGTGGTGTTGGGGATAAAAGACCAGGATACTTTTCCGCTGATTTTCTACCGCAAAGACTGTGCCGATATGGCGGTCAGTACCGAAGATTTTACACCTGAATTCATTGCCTCGGCGGAAGCGTTGCTGATTACCGGCACCCATTTCTCTACTGAAAATACCTATAACACCAGCATGAAAGCCATTGAGTATGCGAAACAGGCTGGTACAAAGGTGGTGGTCGATATCGATTACCGCCCGGTGTTATGGGGGCTAACAAGTCTGGGGGATGGCGAGACCCGTTTTATCTCCTCGGAAGGGGTATCGAGCCATCTCCAGACTGTTCTGCCGCATTGTGATTTGATTGTGGGCACGGAAGAGGAAATTCATATTGCCGGTGGCAGTACGGATACGATTACCGCGCTGAAGAAAGTGCGTGAGCTAAGTGATACCACGATTGTGCTGAAGCTTGGGCCGTTGGGTTGTACTGTGTTGCACGATGCGATTCCCGATAGTATGGATGATTTTGTCGTGCATCAGGGCGTACGCGTCGATGTGCTGAATGTGCTGGGGGCGGGTGATGCCTTCATGTCGGGTTTCCTGCGCGGTTGGCTGCGCGGTGAGGATGATGCGGCCTGTACGGCTTATGCTAACGCTTGCGGGGCATTGGTGGTTTCGCGCCATGGCTGTGCACCGGCGATTCCATCGGAAGAGGAATTGTTCTACTACCTGAAAAATGCCGATTCCATCCCGCG
>JBMZDK010000309.1:0-4719 GCA_049614265.1 Thiolinea sp. | reverse complement strand
AAGAACTTGCTTAGGTGGAACCTGCCGGGCTACCCGTAAACGGTTAGTCCGGCAATTTATCCCTTACCATCTGCATATAATCCCCATTGGCTATAAGCCTGCCGGTGCTTTTTTGTTAAGCTGCTCCACCTCAATCAGAAAAAATCGTGTGAGCCAAACACCATGAGACAGAATCTGCTACGTGCCGACAGCAAACTGCTTAACTACCCGATCCGTGAAGTTGTAACGATTGGTAAGGAAATTGAGAAACTGAATCAACATCCGATGATCTGGGAAAATATCGGCGACCCGGTGGCAGCCGGTGAAGAAATTCCGGATTGGCTGAAAACTATTGTGCGCGAACATGCAGCTTCCAGCCAGGCCTTTGCATATACCGATACCCGGGGTTACCGGCCAACCCGCGAGTTTGTCTTAGAACGCTTTTCGAATCCGGAGATTTGTACCGTAGATGACATTCTGTTTTTCAATGGCCTTGGTGAAGCGATTAATAAAGTCATCAATAACCTGCCACGCGAAGCCCGTATGCTGGTACCCGCACCAACCTATCCCTCTCATGCCACTGCTGAGGCTATGCACGCGGGTTGCTCTTTTATTTCGTACTCGTTAGATCCTGAAAATGACTGGGAACCGGATCTGGTGGAAATCGAGAATAAGGTGAAGTACAACGACCACGTTGTCGCTATTCTGGTGATTAATCCCAATAATCCCACTGGACGGGTATTCCGTCGCGAAACACTGGAGAGCATTGTTGATATTGCCCGCCGCCATGACTGCTTTCTGGTATTTGATGAAATCTACCACACCATGGTGTTTGATGGTGTGCCAAATACACTGCTGCATGAAATTATTGGTGACGTACCGGGTATCAGCATGAAAGGCATCAGTAAAGATATTCCCTGGCCCGGTTCACGCTGCGGATGGATTGAAGTTTACAATGCCGAGAAAGATAAAAACTTCCGTGATTTCATTAATATGATTCTACTCGCAAAAATGCTGGAAGTTTGTTCCACCACCCTGCCACAAATGATCCTGCCTGATATTTACCGTGCACCGGAATTTACCGGACACATCCGCTCCCGTATCGAAAAATATCAGCGCCGCGCCAGAGAAGCTGTTGATTACTTCAGCCAGTTTCCACAGGTCAGAGTCACGATGCCCGGCGGAGTCTTTTATCTGGTGGTTGAACTGCTCGATTTGCCCAGAAACAAACTTACTGCCAAAACCAAAGCCGCACGGTTATACATTGACAAGCTACTGGAACAAAACGACAACGTAGCAGCAGACTTCCAGTTTGTTTATGAAATGATGGCAGCGGAAGGTGTCTGCGCGGTTCCTCTGAGTGGTTTTGGTTGTGATTTACAGGGGTACCGGATGACTTTATTACAGGATGATGACGCAGTGTTCAGCGAAACACTACGGCTGATGGGACGGGCGATTGAGGGCTATTATCAGGCTTGCTAACTATACGCGGGGAGAGCAAGTGATTTGTGTTTCCCCATAGCCATCAACCGCGTTTCAACATACCTTTCAGCTCTCCCAGGGAATAAGCTTTCGTCAATAACAAAGCTACCCCATAAAGCCCCACCCCGAAAATCACCAGTGCTGCCAGAGCCGGATAACGCAAACCATCCGTATAGAGCCACTCTCCCAGAATTACCTGCCCCAGCCAGACACCGCCTCCCATTATCGCCGCCGAAGCGACAATACGCGGTAGCGTACGGAAAAACCTTGTATCCAGCACCGCGGCCTCTCCCATTTTATTGGTTCCCAACCATAATAAAGCCACCATTCCCCAGGCAGACATCGTCACCCCCAACGCCGCTGCGAGGTAGCCAATAAAATACGACAATCCAATGGCAATCACCACATTGAGCACCATCGATACCAGCGCATAATAAAACGGGGTTTTAGTATCCTCACGGGCAAAATACAGCGGCTGCAATACCTTTTGCATAACAAACGCCGGTAAACCCAGAGCGTATACCAACAGTGCCAGACTGGTAGGCCCGGTATCCGCTGCGGTAAAAGCACCTCGCTCAAATAACACGGATACCAGCGGATGTGCAGCCACCGACAGAGCGACTGCTGAAGGCAAAGTCAGCGCCAACGCAAATTCTGCCGCCCGGTTAAAAGCATTTTGACTTCCGTTAACATCATCTGCCCGCAGCTTACGCGATAAATCCGGCAGCAGTACAATACCAATCGCAATACCCACGATCCCCAACGGTAGTTGATACAAACGATCTGCATTATAAAGCCAGGCAATTGCACCATCGTAGTAACTTGCCACCTGCCGCCCCACCAACAGATTGACCTGCACAACGCCACCCGCCAGCACAGCTGGCCCGGCAATAATCAGCAATCGCTTCAGATCCGGTGTCATTTTTGGCAAACGCGGTATCAGGCGAAAACCTGCTTTGGCTGCGGCATGCCACAACAGGGCCATTTGTGCGATACCCGCCACCGGAATCGACCAGACCAGTGCCTGTGATATATCAGCATCCAGCAGGTAAGCAACACCCATTGCCACCACAATAATAATATTTAACAAAACCGGTGCTGCCGCTGCCGCAGCAAAGCGTCCTGTTGCATTAAGTACTCCACTTAGCAGCGCTGCCAGCGAGATGAACAGAATGTAAGGAAAGCAAATTCGTGCATAATCAACCGCTAACTCAAAACGTCCGTCACCCACAAAACCACTGGCCATCGCCCAGACCAGCCAGGGCATTACCAGTTGTGCAATCAACGTCAACACAATTAAAACACTGGCTAAACCTGAAAATGCATCCTGAGCAAATTTTTCCGGTTGCTCATTGCCCTCCAGTTTTTTGGAGAACATGGGCACAAAAGCCATATTAAAAGCGCCTTCGGCGAAAAAGCGGCGGAACATATTTGGCAAGGCAAAGGCAACCTGAAAAGCTTCAGCCGTTGCTCCTGCACCAAAAAACGCTGCAATCATAATGTCGCGGGCAAAGCCCATCACCCGGCTGAGCAATGTCCACAGGCCTACGGTAAAAAACGATGCAATTAAACGAATGGGTTTTGCCACAATCAATCCTTTTGCGCAGTTATCAGCGTGCGCCGATTGTAGCAGGAGTGATAGCAGACTTGCGCAAGATTCGGGTGTCTTCTCCTCACTTGGGTTGTTAGAGTGTCCACCAATAAAACTGGCAGGCCGCACTACATGCCAGTCAGTATTTTTCAGACAGGGTGAGGTAAATCGCAATGGAAGAGTCACTGGATATTAAAAACCGCCATTATCAATCCGTCGCTGAGGCTATCCGCTATATCAGAGACAATGCCAACACCCAACCATCACTCAGTGCTATTGCAGCCGCAGTAAATATGAGCGAATACCATTTTCAACGCATCTTTTCCCAATGGGCCGGGATCTCACCCAAACGTTACTTACAGTACCTGACCAAGGAGGCGGCCAAACAGCAACTTCAGCAATCTGCTGATTTACTCACAACCGCTCTCAGTTCAGGTTTATCCGGCCCCGGACGTCTGCATGAATTAATGATCAGTTGCGAAGGCATGTCACCGGGAGAAATAAAGTCCGGTGGCAAAGGAATGGATATACATTATGGGGAAATGCCGACACCTTTTGGTAAAGCTATTGCAGGGTGGACAGAGCGCGGTGTTTGTTATCTGCATTTTGTCTCTGACAACACGGCTGCAGAGGCACTGAGCCAGCGCTGGCCTGCTGCCAGACTAATTTTGGATGAAAAGGGAGCAATTGAACTGGGAAAGAAGATTTTTATCCCGGACGAAAAACCACAGCAGCTACACCTGTTATTACGGGGAACTAATTTTCAGCTGAAAGTTTGGGAAGCATTACTGGCCGTACCAGCAGGGCATATAGTCAGCTACGTCACACTTGCCGGACTGGCAGGGTGCCCGGGATCACAACGGGCAGTTGGCACTGCACTGGCCAAAAATGATATTGGTGTCCTTATTCCCTGCCACCGGGTCATTAAATCCAGCGGTGAATGCGGCCAGTATCGCTGGGGTGAAGAACGAAAGCAGGCAATGATTGCACTGGAACATGCGCAGGCTACTGCAGCGTAAAACCACAATACCGCAGATGAGCACACAGGGTTCAGGATAGCTCAACACTACATGGTCAGTTATGAGATTTCAGTTCCGCACAGAACCCCGTTCAATTAACCGTGCTTCAGCAACCCTGTGCACCGGGCTAATGATCTTCTTATCCATCTGTTCCAACAGAATCTCAGCAGCAGCATCAATCATTTCATCCACCGGCTGTTCAACGGTGGTTAAATCATAAGCTGGCCATGCTGCTTCCGGCACATCATCATAGCCGACAACAGAAATATCTTCCGGTACCCGCAATTTATATTCACTACGAATAACATCCATCACCGCAAATGCCATATGATCATTCGCTACAAAAATTGCATCGGGGTGCTCATCCTCATTCAGCAAACGACGTGTCGCTTCCGCAGCACCTTCAAACAGGTAATGCCCGACATCACGTTTCCAAAGCGCTAACCCCGCTTCGTCCAAACCTTTAATAAAACCCCGTTCACGATCCATATTGGTAGAAGAGTTTTCCTGTCCTGCGACAAAGGCGATACGCTTAAATCCCTTATTAACCAGGAAACGCGCCAGTTTATGGCCACCAGCAACATTATCCGAGGTCACCGAACTGGCCTGGGCATCCGCAATATAGCGATTGAATAACACAACAGGCAC
>JBMZDK010000308.1:0-4746 GCA_049614265.1 Thiolinea sp. | reverse complement strand
AAAACCATCCATTTCAGGCATAATGATGTCCAGCAGAATAGCGTCAAATGCCTGATATTCTAAAATGCTAAGTGCTGCCTTTCCTCCATCAACCGCTTCTGCCTGATAGCCAAGATTTTTGACAGCCCGTGTTAGCTTTCTTCTGTTAAAGAAATTGTCATCGATTATTAAGATGCGGGGAGGTTTTTGTTCGGTGCGGATTGCCTGCATTATGACTCTCTTATTTTTAAGTCCGCTTGGAAAGTTATAGGGGAGGTAAAAAAGCATAAAAAAACTTATGCTGGTATTCTCCTGCGCTATCTCCCCATAAACTTCGTGATTGCACAGTAAAAAATTTAATTATGCTACTTAGCGCAAATTAGTTTTTTATCAAAAAAGAAAATATTAGTTATTCAGGCGCTCTATTAAGTATAGTCAATAAAAACTGTAAATTTCCTGACTTTTACTAAGCAGCATGACAAAATTTCTCAGCAGGCAAAGCTGCGTTTCTGCCAAAGAAAATTGCCGGGCTCTTGCAATCGCCGTCCTAAATTTATGCGCTCTTCCATTGATTCAGATTATTTCCTGATGCTCATGGCCTGCCTCGTCAGGTTATTAATAAACTGACTTCGTGTGGTGTTTTGCAACTATCGGGCCGGACTTGCATCCAATGGCTTGCATAGTGCGTAATAGCGAACAACTACACTGGAGTAAGCGGAGTTAATCTGATGAATAATAAAACATTTCCATCTGGAACAGAGCGTTTTAATCAGCGCAGAGATTTTTTACGTAAGGGACTGGGTTTAGCCTTATTTGCCGGAGCTGGCTATGGTCTTTCTTCCCTCGGGAACAGGAATAAGATTATGGCGGCAGAAAGCAGCGATGGTAAATTTGAGATTACCAAAACTGAGCAGGAATGGCGTGAGATTTTGTCGCCTCAGCAGTTCGATATTTTGCGTAAACACGCAACGGAACGCCCCGGTACCAGTGAATTACTGAATGAAAAGCGGGAAGGTATTTTCCATTGTGCCGGTTGTGATTTGGCGGTTTATGATGCAAAAACCAAGTATGAAAGTGGTACCGGCTGGCCGAGCTTCTATGAAGCCTTACCTGATGCAGTAGGTACTAAAGAAGATAATTCCTTCTTCATGAAACGTACCGAAGTGCATTGCCGCCGTTGTGGCGGTCATTTTGGGCATATCTTTAACGATGGCCCGGAGCCAACAGGGATGCGGCATTGCATTAATGGTTTGGCGCTGACTTTTAAACCAGCCAGCGACGCGTAACTAACACAGCTAACAGCTGAAGTACTTGCTAAGGGCAGGTGCTTCAGCATAAATTGACAGCTTCTTTTTACCGCATCAATCGCCACCGGGAGCTGTTATGACAACCTTTCATTTTCTTCCTGAAATCGCGGCAGCTTTTGGCCACCAGGGTGCTGAAATTCAACTCACCGGTCAGGGTGATTTACCTTCCTGTTTCCGGGTTACCGATTTAGCCGCTGAATCTATCGCTTATGCCGGAGCTTTGCTTGAGCGCTATCGCAGCGGTGATAATACTGCCGCTATTAGCGTTGACCGACGCCTGGCCTCATTCTGGTTTGACATGACAATCCGGCCACAAGGCTGGTTGTTACCTTCTATCTGGGATGCAGTCGCAGGTGATTATGCAACGGCAGATGGCTGGATAAGGTTACACACCAACGCCCCACATCACCGAAAAGCAGCGCTGAGTGTGCTTGGTTGTGAGGCTGACCGGGGAGCAGTCGCAACAGCCGTGCAACAATGGCGGGCAGATGAACTGGAGCAGGCTATAGTCGAACAGGGCGGTTGTGCAGCAGCAATGCGTTCGATGGCCGGTTGGGCGCAACACCGGCAGGGGCAGGCCGTCAGTGCCGAGCCATTGGTGAATATTACCGAACTGAACCGCAATTATTCTCCGTCCGGAGATGCTATAGCTATTGATGCGTTACGCCCGCTGCGGGGGGTTAAGGTGCTGGATCTGACACGGGTATTGGCAGGCCCGGTAGCCGGACGTTTTCTGGCCGCATACGGAGCTGAAGTCTTACGCATTGACCCACCGGACTGGGATGAACCCGCGGTGATACCTGAAGTGGTATTAGGTAAGCGTTGCGCCCGCTTAGATTTGCGCCGGGACGCTAATCTTGAGCAGTTTAAACAGCGACTGGCAGAATGCGATGTCATCCTGCATGGCTATCGCCCCGGTGCGCTGGATTCACTGGGCTTGAGTGATGATGAACGATATGCCATTAACCCGCATGCGGTTGATGTGGCCTTGTGTGCCTATGGCTGGAGTGGGCCATGGGCCAGTCGGCGTGGCTTTGACAGCCTGGTGCAAATGAGTTGTGGTATTGCACAACAGGGAATGGAAAGCTATAACACTGATAAGCCTAAACCTTTACCGGTGCAGGCTTTGGATCATGCAACGGGATATTTGCTGGCAGCGGCAGTGATTAATGGACTATTGCAGCGACAGGAACAGGGCACTGTTACCCGTTCCCGGCTGTCTCTGGCGCGTACTGCCTGTTTGTTGCAAACGGGTGGTTCAGACCGGGCTGATAAAACTCAGCCGTTGGAGGCCGAGGGTTCAGCGGATATCAACCCTTTGCTGGAGCAGACGTCCTGGGGGCCTGCGCAGCGGGTCAATTTTCCATTGTTTATTCCGGAATGTCCGGCATGGTGGCAACATCCTGCTAAAGCCCTGGGCAGCGCTGAAGCAACACACTGGTAATTGCAGTTCAATGTGGTGATTCAGAATCTGCAGTTGCTCAGTTTCCTGTCTGTTGCCGCAGTTTTCGCCGCATTACTTTCTCCCGCCAGGCAATAATCAGCCCGGCGACAATAATAATACTTATACCCACAATGGCGGAAAAGCTTGGTGTTTCATCCAGCCAGATCATGCCACCCATCACGGCCATTGGCAGATACATATATTCCAGCGGTGCAATCAGACTGGCCGGTGCATTTTGGTAGGCTGCCGCCATCGAGAAGTGCATGATCAGGCTGCTAATGCCAATCGCAGCAATGATCAATGTGGGGATTAGGCCGGTTATCACTGCGGGGTGATTGAGGAAGTGTGTGGTGTTGCCATCAGCCAGCCAGTGCACGCTCAGCATGCCACTCAGGCCCATGAGCATAAACGTGAAGGTCAGCCAGTAGGAAATGGCCAGTGGATCTTCCTGTTTACAGTATTTACGGGTATATACCTGGGCTAAGGCGTAGAAAAAACCGCTGGCTACCGGCATTAACATAATGAGTGCGAAGTCAGCTGAATCCGGGCGTAAAATCAGGATAACCCCAATAAATCCACTCACGACACTGAGGATACGCCAGATACCCACCGGCTCTTTCAGCATAATAACCGACAGCACAACCATGAACATTGGCCCGGCGAAGAATGCTCCGGCGACAATGGCGAGTGGGAGCTGTCCGAGGCTGGTGAAGAACAGCACGTAGGTAATGCACATTATCAGTGTGCGTATAGCAAGAGCGCGAAAGTTTTTGATTTGAAGCGAGGACAGGCGGCGACTGAGCAGTAATACCGGAAGAATGAGTACCAATCCCACTATGGAACGCATGGTTAGTAGCTGCCACAGTGAAATATCCGTACTGATCCACTTGGTGGCAATATCGGCAAAGGTGATACAGGTGACGCCGAGCATCGCAAGAGCAATGGCTAATGCGGTACGGTCAGCTGGCGGCTCAGCAGCTCCATTTTTTGCGTTCAGTGTTGTCATAGCCATTCCTCACAAATGAATGGCGAATTGGTATCACATTTTGTGGGGTTGGGCCATCAGAGAAGAGGGGTATAAACTGCTTTATTTTCCCGAGTGCTATGATATGCCTGATGATTTGTAATCGCCTGAGTTCTGAATGTTAAAAAGTTTGTCTACTACCCGGCGTAACACGGTTGCATTGCTGGTACTGTCTTTGATTGTGGTGTTCGGCTTGTGCTTAATCGTCAATGCACAGTTAGCACAGCGTTATCTACAGCAACAGGTGGCCAGTCAGACTGAGCGGATGGCGGTTTACCGTAATGCGTTGGCGGCGGTGTTACAGCGCTATGAATACCTGCCTGCAGTATTGAGCCAGAACGATCAGCTATTTGAATTGGCGTTTAAACAACCGGAGCAGGCCAGCCGCCAGTTAGCCCTAATTCGTGATGAAAGCAGGGCGGATGAGGTTTATATTCTGCGCCCGGATGGGATGACGATTGCTGCCAGCAACTGGGATCAGTCCGTGAGTTTTGTGGGTAAGAACTACGGTTTTCGCCCATACTTTATTGATGCTCTGAATACTGAACCGGGGCGCGGCTATTTTTACGGTATTGGTGCCACTACGCTGATTCCTGGCTATTTTGTCTCTACCCGTTATCCGTTACACGGCGAAGCCAAAGCGGTGATTGTAGTCAAGGTTGATCTGGCTAAAATTGAAAAAAGTTGGCGCTCCGGTGGTGAGTCGGTATTTGTTTCCGACCGTAACGGCGTCGTTATTTTGAGCAGCAAACAGGAATGGCGTTATAAAACGCTGCAACCCTTAACTGCTGAACAGAAGCGCCGCATTGATGCGCAGCAGCAGTTTGCTGATGAGGCATTGGATTCCCTAAATATTCCTATGGCCGATGATCAGCACCGTGTTCACCTTGGTAACACTGAATACGTCCACACGCTGGATAGTTCTACGGTTAACGGCTGGAAAATTCACTACCTGACACCACACGCTGCGGTGGTGAGCCAATTGTATGCTT
>JBMZDK010000307.1:0-4754 GCA_049614265.1 Thiolinea sp. | reverse complement strand
GCAGGGTTTTGTGGTCATTCTGGTTGGCATTGATCAAACAGCCGCCGGGATTATTGCGTTGGATCAGGTTGTCCGCCCTGAAGCAGTAGAAGTGATTACCAGCCTTAAGCAACGTGGCATGCAAACCGTCATTATATCCGGAGATGCTCATTCAGCTACGCAGCATATGGCTGATCAACTCGGGATCGACCGGTTTTATGCAGAGACTTTACCCGGAGAGAAAGCTCAACTAATCGAACAAATGCAGACAGAAGGCCGCAAGGTATGCTTCATTGGCGATGGCATTAATGATGCCGCTGCCCTCAAACAGGCCAATGTTTCTTTGTCTATCCGGGGTTCATCCACCATTGCGGTGGATACTGCACAGGTGGTGCTGGTCAACGCCAATCTGACACTGCTGAATAAGCTGTTTGATATTGCGGATAACTACCAATCTGTCTCAACATATACCAAACGGCTTTCTATTGGTCTGCCGTTAGCAGCACTACCGGTGGTATTAGTCGGTGGTGGCGGCGTTATTTTAGTAGTATTAGCACATAACCTATCAACCTGGGGTGGATTGTGGCGCATTATGCGTGGTAATAAAGCCGTCAGACGCTTATCTTCACAATAACCCGGAAGCTAAGCTGGTATCCCTTCTAACATACATCACTGAAGAAATCTCAAGGACTCTTGTAGTTCGGGGACAGCTAATGGCTAATGAGAAAACTTCTATGGTGGTAGCAAAAGCCGTAAAGTAGGTTATATACAAGTACCAATAAGGTACCGGAACCACTACAACTTTATCTCCGGCACTCCCCAAAACAAGCACCTATTTAAGTGCTGTTCAAACGTTTGTATTTATCTTGCGATTGATTAGTCAGTGGCAACATAGCCCCGCTGAATCCGGCAAACACACTCACAGCACTCAGAAACATAGAATCCATCAGCGTAAAGCCGGGCACCACTGCCCCACCCAAACTGGCAAAACACGGTATCAGAATACCCTTATTAGTCAGTTTCAGATTTTTCTCAAAATCCTGCGACAAAGTAAACAGTGTGCTGAGCTGATGCAGCTTACCATCCATTAGAATAATCTCAGCGACATCAACAGCGATACTGGATGCGCCTTTCAATGAGACAGAGACATCGGCCTGTTTCAACGCAATAGAATCATTAATACCATCACCGACATAACACACCGTACGTCCTGCCTGCTGCAATTCCGCAATCAAATCAGCCTTATTTTCCGGCAAGGTTTCAGCGAAATAGTGATCAATCTTGAGCTTTTCAGCCAGATTACGGGTCGGTGCCTCCTGATCGCCAGAGATCACATGAATCTCTGCACCTTGTAGCTCACGGATACTTTCAATTACCTGCGACGCTTCTGGCCGAATAGTCGCTTCTAACTCAATCGCACCAATCACTTCATCATCTTTAGCCACCATGACAACCGAATTGCCCTGTTCTAAACAATGATCAGCCATTACCTGTAATGTGGTGTCGATTTTGCATTTAGACTGCTGCATAAAGCGAATGCTGCCCACCCTGATGGTGTGGCCATTCATAACCACTGAAAGCCCAAAACCTAACTGGTATTCAGCCTCATCCATTTGCGGCAAGTCCAATTGGTAAGCCTTGGCTTCCTCACAAATCGCTTTCGCAATCGGGTGGGATTGTTTCGCTTCAGCCGCCGCAGCCAGAGCGAGAATTGCATCAGCCGAATAATCCGCAGCTGCGTGAATATTAGCAACATGCGGTTGATCCAAAGTCAGAGTGCCGGTTTTATCAAACACGACAGTATCGACTTTTTTCAGCGCTTCCAATGCACGGCCGTCTTTAATAAGCACACCCTGTTGCGCTGCCAGATTCAAGAAGTTTAGGACGCTGGCCGCAGTAATGATATTCATGCGATAACGGAAGTGCGAATTCATCACAATCATCGCACTGGTCGGGCCAAGCACCGGCCAGACCGCTCCGGACAACAAAAAGGTAGGCCCTACTGTACCGTCGGTAAAGCGTTCTGAGCGGCGCTGAACATCAGTTTTAGAGTCAACCGTACGATTCAGAATATCTCCGATTTGAGCCACAGTCGTCTCAGTTCCGGCCCGTTCCACCCTAACCTGAATCCGGCCGGTTAAAACAATCGTCAATGCAAAAACTTCGTCCCGGACTTCTTTTTCCACTGGCTGTGATTCGCCGGTTAGTAAGTGCTGGTCAACCGTCGCCTGACCTTGAATAATTATGCCATCCACCGGTATTTTCTCTCCGGCGCTGACTACAACCGTATCGTCTTGCTCAATAGATTCAAAGGGAACCTCTATCTCCACACCATCCCGCAGTAACCATACACTTTTAGGCTGCTGTTTAAATACGTCGATAATCTGATTACTGGAATTATGCTTTAACTTAAAATTTAATTTTCGGTTAACTAAATAAAGCACCAAATAGTAATTACACAGTAAAAAGTGGCCACGCGCTAACATTAGCGACATGAGTAAGGCTACCAGGGTATCAACATTTAGTTTTTTCTTTTTTAAAGAACGGTAACTACCCGCAAAAACATCTTTAACAATGTAAAAGGTAACTGGCATTCCAATCAGGCCCAACATAGGATTGACCAAAGCAGCGGCACTGGCAATGCTGAAAGATACAGCGAAAATCTTAATCTTCCGGTTCAGATCCTTCTCATCATCACTGATTTTGTTCTCACCACCGGAAATCTCCCTGAGCTGCTGCTTACGCTGGGAGAGCGCAGGTTTAGACGGAGCAAGTAACAGCTTCTGCGTAGCTTTGCGGAATCGCTTCGGCTTCCACATGGCGACGGTACTAAGCGCTGCACCACCGGTCAGTAAAGTTGATAGAATCATCGTCACCAATCAACATGGTAAATATCTCTGATTTTAAGTAGTTTTCCTGAATAATCCCCCAACACTTCTGTTAAGAAAAGTAATCCTGATCGACATGAACAGACTACACAGACTCCCGGCCCAAACACGCTCTTCAGATTATTGTTGTCAGAATAATAGCAATATGAGGAAAAACAATGACTAATCGCCGAGAGGAAATTACGTCCTCAGACAAAAAAAAACCAACCTATCCCGAAAGCTCAGACAAACAACAGGCATTCGACAACTATCCGGCATTTTATCAGGAAGACAACCGTCGCCATCGCGGCTTCAATCCCACCAGTAAAGCCTTTATCGAAGCAAAATATGCGACTCTGTTACCAGAAAAACTGATTAAAGATAAAACCATTCTCGACCTGGGTTCCTGTAATGGGTCAGCCGGGCAATGGGCACTTTTTCATGGGGCAAAACACTATACTGGTGTCGAGATTCAGGAAAATTATGTCGAACAGTCACGTCAATTGCTGGCACATTGGCAGGATAGAGTGGATATTATCCAACAGGATGTCAGCAGCTTTCTGCATCAAAGCGTTGATGATACTTTTGACATTATTTTACTGGCGGGTATGTTGTACCACTTTGTTGATACCAAGCAGGTAATCGATCAGGTCTGTCGGATCAGTAAACAACAAGTCGTCGTCGAGACAAACTACCCGCCCGGCATGCGCTCCGGCAAACTGCCAACAGACATTGCTGTTACTGAGTATGTCATGGATCAGGAAGTCAATCTCGACCACGGTAACCAGTCCATGCTAGGCATTTCCGCCACAACTTCATTATCGGCTCTCGACCTCCTGTTCCGCCTGAATGGCTTTGCAAAACAGGAAAATAAACTAAGTTTTCCACTCAAGCCGGAAACCGCTATCTATGACGAAAGTGCGCTGGGGATTAGTGAGTTACAGATTCGGTTTGCTGTGCGTTACTACCAAAATCCACAACAGACATTACACTCGCTGGAAAACAACCTTTCAACCGGCTTAGGTCAGAAACGCTCATGGGAGAACGATCCTGTAGCCATTGCCCGCACCAAACAATATCAACAACGAGCTGATACCCTCAGCAGTCAGGCAGCGCCCGGCGAATGGAAATTTGATGCTCAGGTAGCTGAGGTATTTGATGGAATAGCCCGGCGTGAAATCCCGGATTACCTGCGGGTGATTGATTTGTGTGTACGACTTATTGCTAAAGATAGGCACACACAACCCAAAATTATCGATGTGGGCAGCGCAACCGGTGAAACCCTCCGGCAATTACATCAGGCAGGCTACCGAAATCTTTACGGGGTGGAAGCTTCGGCTGATATGATCGCCCGCTCGTTTAACCAGGCAACTCTGATTCACTCCGGACAATTCCCTGAGTCGCATGGCCCGTTTGATTATGTCCTGAATAACTGGACGCTACATTTTATCCGCGACCCGCTGACGTACCTGGAAGTAATCTGGCGTAGTATGACACCCGGCGGCACTTTTATACTATCTGATAAAGTGGCCAGCAGTGCGCGCGTGCATGACTTATACCATGATTACAAACGCAACCACGGAGTGACGGATGAAGAAATTGAAAAGAAACGACGCCAAATTGAAGGCGTGCTAATAACCTATCCGCTTAGCTGGTATTTAAATGCTCTTAACAACACCGGGTTTGAGCAAATCGAAATTATCAACGCCAACACCGCATTTGTGACTTTTATGGCAATCAAGCCTGAGGATACACAGGAAATAACCTGAAACTCTATGGCTTTCAAGGTGAAAAAGTAGACAATACGGTTTTCACTTTGGAAACGGTTTGTCATGCTGAGCCTCTCTCCACTGTTTGATAGGCTTGAGGTTCGTTTCCGGATAGCTTGCGGTTTCATGATCATTCCCC